>NZ_JACJPU010000020.1:0-86753 GCF_014696235.1 Sphaerospermopsis sp. FACHB-1194
ACTGGGGACTGGGGACTGGGGACTGGGGACTGGGGACTGGGGACTGGGGACTGGTGACTGGGGACTGGTGACTGGGGACTGGTGACTGGGGACTGGTGACTGGTGACTGGTGACTGGTGACTGGTGACTGGGGACTGGTGACTGGGGACTGGGGACTGGTGACTGGGGACTGGTGACTGGGGACTGGGGACTGGTGACTGGTGACTGGGGACTGGGGACTGGTGACTGGTGACTGGGGACTGGTGACTGGGTAATCAATTTTATGTTTTTTAATCAGCAATTCCCAATTACCAATTCCCAATTCCCAATTCCCAATTCCCAATTCCCAATTCCCAATTCCCAATTCCCAATTCCCAATTCCCAATTACCAATTACCAATTACCAATTACCAATTCCCAATTCCCTAAGATAAAAAACTCTGTACCTCACTAGCTTGGTAAATACTATAACTAATGAATAATGACTAATTCCAAACCACCGATATGGCGTGATTATCGTTTTTTGCAAATTACAACACAAGTTATAGCTGTCATTTTAGCAATAGCTATAGTTACTATATTATGGATAAATGTCAACCGCAACTTACAGCAATTAAGAATTAACTTTGGTTTTGATTTTCTCCAGCAACAAGCGTCTTTTGATATTGGCGAAACTCCTATTAACTATAATCCCACTGATACCTATTTGCGTGCTTTATGGGTTGGGTTAATTAATTCCTTGCGTGTAGCAATTTTGGGAATTATCCTCACAACAATTGTGGGAATAACTGCGGGAATTGCGCGTTTATCTGATAATTGGTTAGTGAGAAATATCAGTTTAGTTTATGTGGAGATTTTTAGAAACACACCCTTATTATTACAGTTGTTATTTTGGTACTTTGCAGTTTTTCTGAGTTTACCAAATTTAGAAAATAAAATTTCTGTTTTTGGTTTCATTAAACTTAGTCAAAATGGTTTAGAAGTTCTGGGTTTTAACTTAACTCCAGAATTTTCGACATTGTTATTAGGGTTAACTTTTTACACAGGTGCGTTTATTGCCGAAATTGTCAGAGGTGGGATAAAATCAGTAGCTAAGGGACAATGGGAAGCGGGTTTATCTTTGGGTTTAAAATCAACTTTGTTAATGCGGTTGATTATTTTTCCCCAAGCTTTGCGGGTAATTATTCCCCCACTTACCAGTCAATATTTGAATTTAACTAAAAATTCTAGTTTGGCGATCGCTATTGGTTATCCAGATATTTATTTTGTTGCTTCTACCACTTTTAACCAAACGGGAAAAGCTGTAGAAGTGATGATATTAATTATGCTTACCTATCTCACTCTTAGTTTAATTATTTCCTTGATGATGAATTTAATCAATCATAAATTTCAGATCAAAGAAAGATAGTTATCAATTGATAATTGACAATTGACAATTGACAATTGACAATTGATAATTGTTATCTCGTTCCCAGTCTGAGACGGGGAATGCTATCACATAGTCTCTGACTATGGTTTAATAGAAGCCAGATTCTTCTATAATTAATTCCCATACAGAGTATGGGAACGAGAACAACAATAAATAAACAATAACCCATGAATAAATTAACTTGGTTAAGGAAAAATCTCTTTAATAACTGGTATAATACAGTATTAAGTATTCTGTGTTTAATCTTTCTCTTTTGGATAATTAAAGGAATAGTAGTTTGGGTATTTACTCAAGCACAATGGCAAGTTATTCAAGCCAATTTACATTTATTTTTAGTGGGGAGATTTCCTAAAACCTTATATTGGCGTTTGTGGATAGTTTTAGGAATCATCACAACTTTAAGTGTGATAACCTGGAGTTTATTTACTAAAAAACAAAATGCCATCAAAAACCGATTTTCTCAATTTATCACACCTTGGCTTGCACCAGCATGGTTATTATCTTTTGCAATTAATATCTGGTTAATTGGAGGAGGTTTTGGTTTAAAATCTGTTTCCACAAATCTGTGGAATGGGTTGATGTTAACATTATTAATGGCAATTGTTAGTATTGTTCTTTCCTTTCCCATTGGAGTATTATTAGCATTAGGAAGAACCAGTAATTTATTGATAATTCGCTGGTTTTCTATTCTTTATATTGAAATAGTTAGAGGACTACCATTAATAGGAATTTTGTTTATTGCCCAAGTTATGTTACCTTTATTTTTACCAAATGATTTACGTTTAGATCGCTTAATTAGAGGAATTGCGGGACTGGTTTTATTTAGTGCTGCTTATATGGCTGAAAATGTACGCGGTGGTTTACAATCAATTTCCAGGGGACAATTTGAAGCAGGAAAGGCACTAGGATTAAATTCAGTTTTAGTGTTAATATTAATTATATTGCCCCAAGCTTTACGCGCTGTAGTTCCGGCAATTGTGGGACAGTTTATAGGTTTATTTAAAGATACTTCATTGTTATCTTTAGTGGGTTTGGTGGAATTAACAGGAATTGCTCGTTCTATTTTAGCACAACCGCGATTTTTAGGGAGATATGCAGAAGTTTATATATTTATTGGGGCAATTTATTGGGTATTTTGTTATTCAATGTCTTTAGCTTCTCGCAGGTTAGAAAAGCAAGGTGACAGGTGACAGGTGACAGTATTAAAAGCTTTTAATTGTATAAGTTATCGTTTTACTAAATGTTCTAATTACCTTGTCTACAGCTATAGACAATTATTCAATTGAGGTTGAAATATATGAAAGCACAAGAAACAATAAAAGCACCAATTATTATCGCTGAGGATGTTCATAAGTGGTATGGTAAATTTCACGTTCTTAAAGGAGTGAGTTTAACAGTCAACCGGGGTGAAGTTGTTGTTTTAATGGGTCCTTCCGGTTCAGGAAAATCAACTTTTATCAGAACATTTAATGCTTTGGAAGAATATCAACAGGGAAAAATAACTATTGATGGAATTACTTTAAGTAGTGATTTAAAAAATATTGAAGCTGTCCGCAGAGAAGCGGGGATGGTGTTTCAACAGTTTAATTTATTTCCCCATTTAACAGTTTTACAAAATATCACTTTAGCACCGATTTGGGTACGTAAATTACCAAAACAAAAAGCGGAAGAATTAGCAATGCAACTGTTAGAAAGGGTGGGAATTTTAGCCCAAGCAAATAAATATCCAGGACAGTTATCAGGGGGACAACAACAACGGGTAGCTATTGCGCGTGCGTTAGCTATGCAACCAAAAATTATGTTGTTTGATGAACCGACTTCTGCGTTAGATCCGGAAATGGTGAGAGAAGTTTTAGATGTGATGCGAAACCTTGCTAGTGAGGGAATGACGATGGTGGTTGTAACTCATGAAGTTGGTTTTGCGCGGGAAGTTGCTGATAGAGTGGTGTTTTTGGATGGTGGTTTTTTGGTTGAAGAAGCAACTCCTGATGTGTTTTTTACTGAACCCAAGGAAGAGAGAACAAGGAAGTTTTTATCACAAATTCTTTAGGTAGGAGATCAAGGAGTCAGGAGTTAGGAGTCGGTAGGTTTTGAATCACCAATTCCTGATTTCCACGAAAAGACTTTTAGCAATTGACAATTGACAATTGACAATTGATAATTGTTTCATTGTCAATTTTTAATTGTTACAGCAGTTTTTATGTCTTTAGAGGTTGTTTGAAAAGTTTTAGATGGTGACTTTATACACTTGCAGATCCCCCCTAACCCCCCTTAATAAGGGGGTAACTAGAATCAAAGTCCCCCTGTTCAAGGGGGATTTAGGGGGATCTAAAATTTTTGATACATCATGAGGGACTTTTAAAACATCCTCTTAGACCACAGTCAGGGCGAAGCATTCGGATGATAGTCTTCGGTAAAAACCGATAATTAATTGTCCGAATGCTTCGCCCCTACATTTTTGACGCGAAACCTAAATCAAGAAACCTAAATCAAAATGTGGTTTATTTACCTGAAAATAGCTGTAATTGTCCATTATTGAAGGCTTACGCCACGCTCCGCTATCAGCAACCCCTACTTATTAAAACTTATTAAAAAATGAAATTTACCTGTAAATGCCAGTTTTCACCTTGACGAATTATCTCTATTTGCTGGATAAATTCTCTTAAATAAAATCGTCTTTCTACTTCTGATAAATCTAACCAAAATTGGGGAATAGAAACAACTTCAGCAACAGCACGCAAGTTGACAGGAGGGAGAATAGCTAATTTGGCTTGCATTTGAGAAATTTCTGTGCGAAGTTTATAAGCTCTGATTTTAGCTGTTTCTGGATCTAAAACTCCAGTTTCTATCAAGGTGGGTAACTGTTCAAGGATTTGTTGTTGATGTGCAATTTTATGATTTAAACTATTTTTAATAGTATCTAATTGGGGAAAATTCATTCCTGCAACTGCTAAAGGTAAATCTTGACAAACAATTTCAATTGTCTTTTCCAAAACATCTTGATAAGGAATAGCACGACATTTAGGATTTTGGGGACAATTTGTATTGCGTAAATATAAATACTCATGTTCTTGAAAACGCTGGGTAACACGAGTGACTATCATTCTAGACTGACATTGACTACAAACAACTAACCCCGCTAAAGAATGGGGCGCACTAGCGGTACGAGATGGTAAACGACTATTGCGGCGTAAAAGTCTGTCAACTTGCGCTGCTTCTTCCCTGGAAATGATACCTATGTGAGTGTCAGAAATAATTTCTCCATTTTGATAAGCGGTATCACCACGATAAACGGGGTTTGTTAACCAACGTCTGCCGGTAGTGACAGAGATTTTTTTAGCGTATTTTTTGGCTAGATAACGAACAGCACCGCGTAGAGAAGCATAAAGTAGAAAGTTGTCAAAAAAATCTTTGACTATAGGTGATGTACTGCGATCAATAATATATTTGTCTTTGCTTCTACGATAGCCATAGGGAACTTTACCTGGTGGTGGTAAGGCTTCGAGACGATTTTTAGCGTGTCCTTGACGGATGCGGCGACTACGTTGTTGACGCTGAATTTCTTGGAGTAAGTTGAGGAGTTCGACACGGAATTTAGCAGATTCAGATGTATATTGTTGTTCAGTAGCAATGACTATTACGCCCATAGCTTCTAATTGGTTGAGGCGATCGCTCACTTGTGCTAATGTATCTCCCAATTCTTCTAAACGTCGAATCAACAGATAATTTGCAGGTTCGGTTTCACAGTCACTTATTAATTGTTGTAGTTGCGATCGCTCTCCCAGGTCTTGATAAATGTGATCTACTTCCCAACCCCAACTAGCTTCATCGGGAGTAGTTTCCAATAGTGGGTGAGTATAACTGTAGGCAATAATTATCATTTGTTTTCCTTCTCATTGCTGTGGGAAATGACTTGAATAAGAATTCTGTTTGATAATTCTAGATCCATAACTATTGATTTTTGAACTGTTTTTTTCATGGCGACTTACTTAAAATCTCCGTGGCTTTAACCCTCAGATTGTCAATACCTCATAAATAAATAATGGTTTTCATAGAATAAAATTTATACATTGACTAACACAGCCAATTTTGGGCTTTCATATAAGCTTCTGCTTATATGAGGTATATAATATTTTTTTTATAATTCATGTCTTTGGGTTATTTTTTTTTGACCTAAAGGCTGTATGCTATTTGTAATCAAACAGTTGATCCCCGGTTTCAACTGCAAAAACCAAACTGGGTAGATAGTTCTGCATGATTGTGTTTCAAGGTAACTAGGATTTCTCCTGAAGTAGAACCTTAATTCACAATTCATGTAAATTGTCAAACATAATTACAAATCAGCAAGATATTTTACACTTGCTGTTTTTTGTACCTAGAAAACAGTTAAGCACTACTTGAGGAGCATTGACAAATGTATTTTGAGAAAAAAGTTTTAATAAAACTTAAATGTTGAAATTACATATTTATATCAACATTAGTATATCCTCTACCGCAACATAAAAATGAAAAGGCTGTTAATAAACACTCTTTACTTTTTATTTTGACAGCTTAACTTCTGGAAATTACATCAACAGAAATTAGCCAACATTAATATTTTCAACTAATAGTAAACTGGGTGACAAAATTTTTAATTGTTACCAAGGGTTGTTATTACCAAATAATCATAGTTGCATTATTAGCGATCAAGTTTTTGGCAGTTGAAAATAGTTGTTTTGGTGTGGCTAAGTGCTTGTAATTTCAGTCTGCGGTAAAAACCCGTGCTGTAGGTGTGAAGAGTCTCACTCTTTCTTTATTTCTTTAAAGTTCATTTAGTTTATTTATTGCAATGCTCCTGATCAGAGGAGTCACAAGGAGGTATTCGTGGATTTTGTGTCCTTATTTATTACGGACTTTATTGCTCAGTTGCAGTCCCCAACACTGGCCTTTTTGATTGGTGGAATGATCATTGCTGCTCTGGGTAGCGAATTGGTAATTCCAGAGTCAATTTGTACGATCATCGTCTTCATGCTGCTGACCAAAATCGGTTTGACTGGTGGAATTGCGATCCGTAATTCCAATCTGTTGGATATGGTTTTACCCGCATTGTTTGCTGTAATCACAGGTATTGGGGTTGTATTCATCGCCCGGTACACATTGGCCAAGCTGCCTAAAGTTAGAACTGTGGATGCGATCGCCACCGGGGGGTTATTTGGTGCGGTGAGTGGTTCTACAATGGCTGCCGGTCTGACGGTACTGGAAGAACAAAAAATTCCCTTTGAAGCATGGACTGGCGCACTCTATCCCTTCATGGATATCCCCGCCCTTGTAACTGCCATTGTGGTAGCTAATATTTACCTCAACAAGAGGAAACTTAAAGAAGCCGGCGAATCTGCCATGCAGGAGTCTTTCAGCAAGCAGGCTGTGGCGGCAGGCGATTATCCCACTACCAGACAGGAGTATCTCAGTCAGCAGAAAGATCCCGGTGAGAATAAAGTGAAGATATGGCCAATCATCGAGGAAAGTCTCCGTGGTCCTGCTTTATCCGCCATGTTGTTAGGTCTAGCTCTGGGACTGTTCACCCAGCCGGAAAGTGTCTACAAAAGCTTCTACGATCCCGCCTTTCGTGGTTTGCTCTCGATCTTGATGTTGGTTATGGGTATGGAAGCTTGGTCAAGGGTTGGTGAACTGCGTAAGGTAGCTCAATGGTACGTTGTGTATAGTGTGATAGCACCATTTATACATGGGTTAATTGCCTTCGGTTTAGGTATGATTGCTCACTACACCATGAACTTCAGCATGGGTGGTGTTGTAGTTCTAGCTGTTATCGCTTCCTCTAGTTCCGATATCTCCGGTCCTCCTACCTTGCGGGCAGGTATTCCTTCAGCTAACCCCTCCGCTTATATAGGTGCATCCACAGCCATTGGTACACCAGTTGCAATCGGCTTGTGTATACCCTTCTTTGTCGGGCTTGCCCAGGCGATCGGCGGCTAATCCCAGAGGGGTCGTGGTCTGTTGGCGCTCCTTTGACCCGGCAGACTAAGCAACTCAGTATTGGGTTTGCATAACAAAAATATATAATATCAAGTTACGTAGGTAAGGAGGTAATCAATATGTCCAAGCGTGCCAACAAGCTCGTCATCGTCACCGAAAAGGTGCTGCTCAAAAAGGTCGCCAAGATCATTGAAGAATGCGGAGCGACTGGTTACACAGTGGTGGATACTGGCGGTAAAGGTAGTCGTAACGTGCGCTCTACCGGTAAACCCAATACTGCTGACACCGATTCAAATGTGAAGTTCGAGGTACTCACCGAAACACGGGAGATGGCGGAGAATATAGCAGATAAGGTCGCAATTACATTTTTTACCGATTATGCGGGCATTATCTATATCTGTGAAGCAGAGGTACTGTACGGAAGACATTTCTGTGGACCAGACGGCTGTTGAGTCGAAACGACGCAGAGTTTAAAAGCCGGGGCATGACCCCGGTTTTTTGATGGTCGTTACTCAAAGCGTTTAAGAAATATAGAAATTCTTGTTTATTCCAAAAATGTTAAATTAATTTTGCTCACGTACTTAGTATCATCAGTCTTGACAATGAGACCAGAAGGCTAAACATTTTTTAAAATACCCAGAAATACAGAAAAATTCGTAACTTTACCACAGGCGTGGGAAGATCATATATTTAAATATTGCATTCAAGAAATACATTCAAAAAATAATTTTTTGAGTGCTAAAGGCTGTATGCTATTTTTATTGTTTACTAGAGTAAGTTCTGGTTTTTTGTGTCTAGGATCAACTCTGTTACGTTTATTTTCGCTTACTTCTGTTAATAAACGCAATTTAAGTGCAACTAAGTAACAGTATTTTCCAGTCACATAAAAATCTTTTTACCTAGTATCACCGGACATAACACTTAATCTTCAACTCACCAAAATGCAAATGCCCAAAAATGATCACATTTTTTAAAAAATCATTTTGTCAAGTCTCATAGATATCTAAAATATATCTAGCCATTGCCAGTTTTCTAGCAATTTTAGCAAACATCCACACCAACAATCAGATAGAACTCAGTCCTTCAACGTGAGAGAAAAGGTAGCTTAGATAATCCCACTATTTCACAAAATGGGAATTATCAAAGCCACCCAATAATTATCACTGTAAATAAATATAACATAATTACATTTCTCCTCACATTTGAGTTTCTAAGAGATAAGTGTAGATGTTTTTATATGACTAAAATTGTGAATGTCATTAGACAGAAACAACCTGTTTAAACCGTACAATTCTGTTGTCATTGAGCATCCACTAATGGAAATAACTAACACCATTCATACTCGTAATTTACGCGGTGATATTTTCGGCGGTGTGACTGCCGCCATTGTATCTCTACCACTAGCTTTAGCCTTCGGGGTTGCTTCCGGTGCTGGTCCTGTTGCCGGTCTTTATGGCGCTGTGTGTGTAGGCTTGTTTGCTGCCTTGTTTGGTGGTACACCTACCTTAATTTCTGAACCTACAGGTCCAATGACTGTAGTTATTACCGGTATTATCAGTTCTTTCACAGCAAAAGACCCAGAAAACGGTTTGGCTATGGCTTTTACCGTAGTCATGTTAGCAGGGTTATTTCAAATCATCTTTGGTGTTTTCAAGTTAGGGAGATATATCACCCTCATGCCCTACAGTGTAATTTCTGGCTTTATGTCAGGAATTGGGGTGATTTTAATTATTTTGCAAACAGCACCTTTCCTGGGACAGTCAACCCCCAAAGGTGGAGTTTTAGGAATAGTCACAAACCTGCCGGATTTATTAGCAAATATCAACCCCATTGCTTTGATTTTGGGTGTGATGACGGTGGCAATTATTTATTTAACGCCGTCAAAAGTTAAACGTATTGTTCCCCCTCAGTTAATTGCTTTAATAGTAGTAACTGTAGTTTCAATTATCTTTTTTGGTGATGCTGATATCAAACGTATTGGTGTAATTGAAACTGGTTTACCCAAAATCCAAATGCCAACCTTCACCTTATCAAACCTAACCCTGATGTTAGTTGATGGGGTAATGTTGGGGATGTTGGGATGTATTGATACCCTATTAACTGCGGTAGTTGCTGATAGCTTAACCCGGACAGAACACAAATCTGATAAAGAATTAATTGGTCAAGGTATTGCTAACATTGTCTCTGGTTTGTGTGGTGGTTTACCCGGTGCGGGTGCAACAATGGGAACTGTGGTTAATATCCAAACTGGGGCGCAAACGGCAGTTTCTGGTATTACTCGTGCGTTGGTTTTATTAGTGGTAGTTTTGGGTGCTGCTGGTATAACTAAAGATATTCCAATGGCTGTTTTGGCGGGTATTGCGTTAAAAGTGGGTATTGATATTCTGGACTGGAGTTTCTTAAAACGTTCTCACAAAGTCTCTCTCAAGGGTTCTATCATCATGTATGGTGTGTTACTCTTGACTGTGTTTGTAGACTTAATTGTGGCTGTAGGTGTGGGTGTATTTATTGCCAACATCTTAACCATTGAACGTCTTTCCAGTATGAATTCAGAAACTGTAAAAGCTATCAGTGATGCTGATGATAACATTGATTTAAGTGAAGAAGAAAAGGGTTTGTTAGATCAAGCCAATGGTCGGATTTTGCTATTCTATTTAAGTGGCGCGATGATATTTGGTGTTTCTAAAGCCATTTCTCGTGAACATAACGCCATTCAAGATTGTGATGTAATTGTTTTTGACTTGAGTGATGTACCAATGATGGGTGTAACAGCTTCTTTAACTCTTGAAGGTGCTATTCGAGAAGCTTGTGAAAAAGGTCGTCAAGTGATTCTTGTTGGTACAACAGGTAAAGTTAAGAAACGTCTGGAAAATTTGGGAGTTTTAAGTTTGTTACCTCCCCATCACTTGATAGTAGACAGAACAGAAGCACTCAAACAAGCGGCAGCTTTAGTTGATAGCATGACAGATCAAAGAAATACACCTGTTGTCTAAGCTCTAGCTCTATCAGTCAAAAACAATAATCCTCAATTTTGTGATACAAAGTTGGGGTTTATTTATCTAAATAGGGTTTGCTGAGAAAGTCTTGTCGTGGAGACAGGGAATAGTAAATGAATTAGGGTGTACCTCATGAGACTGGGAAACACTATGTTATTATTTGTACCTCATAGCAATGAAATATGCTATGTCTTCGCAGATACAATGTAAAAACAGATTACCTAGCATTTGAAAAATTTTGGGAGCGTGGTATGGGAAAAAAGGTGGGCAAGATGTGCACAAAATTTATATGATCGAAACAATCCTGTTTCAAACTTTGCCTTTGAATATGGTAATTCCTATAAACTCCCAGAACAATGCATTTAAGATTTTCTCAAGAGATAAAGTCTTTACTGCAACGTTTATCAGAACAGTCACTAACTCTAGGTGATGTGCTGACAGAAACCTCAGAACGGGGTTTTAGCTTGGTGATTGCATTATTAGTTTTACCGTTTTTGTTTCCCATGCCTCCAGGGTTAACTGGTCCTTTTGGGGCTGCTTGTTTGCTTTTGTCTTTGCAGATGCTATTTGGTAGGCGATCGCCTTGGCTACCTAGAAAAATCGCTACTTATCAATTTCCTCGCCCCTTTGCTCAAGTTATCCTGCAAAACTTATGTCGAGTCACTTCATTATTAGAAAAAATTACTCGTCCTCGCTTGACAAAAATTGCTTCTCATGATTTGACTTGGCGATTTAATGGCTTTTGTATTTCCTGGTTGACTGTTCTATTAATGTCACCTGTTCCCTTTACCAATCCTATCCCTACCATCGGTATTTTACTTTTTGCTGTTGCCAGTATTGAATCGGATGGATTGCTAATATGTATTTGTTATGTGATGACAGCTTTGATTACGTTGTTATTTGCACTGATTGGTTATGCAGTCTGGTCAGCTGCTGGTTTGCTTTAAAATTGCGGTTTTCTGGAAATGATAAAGTTTTATTAAAAAATACCCTTTCTTTAAAGAATACGCTATAATAAAATACCCAGCCTAAAAAGCTGAGGAAAAAGTGATTCATAGAAATTCACACTCAATTAAAGTTCTATTGGTCAAAGAACTTTTTTGCTCACAAAAATACAAAACTAAGCAATTCAAAGCAATTCAAAATTGCTCAAATAAAACCCCCAGCTAATGGCTGAGGGTAATGATCTAAATTAAGGTGCATCTACTGTTTTTCTTATCCGTAGGGATTTTGACTAGATCCGGAAAGTTTCGGTTATGCAAATATTTTTTTTGTATATAATCGAAAAATGTTTTAGTGAAACCCCCAGTTCCACCTGAGGGTAATTGATCAATTAAGGTTTATGTATTTCCGCCGGGGTGTCTGCTAAATCAGGAAGAATTTAACAAGAGCGATCGCTTTTTTGCCCATCTTCTGTGAAGATGGGTAAAAGGTGATATTCCCTAACTTCCTGTTTTCTGCTGTTTGCCTCCAGCGTGCTGAAAAATTCCATGTCTAGGACTAAACAAAAAAGCTAAGATAAATAAACCCGAAACAACCAACACAATCGCAGGTCCAGAAGGTAAATTATAAAAATAGCTCAGATACATTCCGCTAATACTAGAAATTACACCAATTACCGCCCCTAAAATCATTACTTCATGTAATCGTTTTACTAATAAATATGCAGTTGCCCCTGGGGTAATTAATAGTGATAATACTAAAATCACGCCTACAGCTTTCATGCTGGCGACAATTGTTAAAGAAATTAACAACATTAAACCAAAGTTTAAACGATTAATTGGTAAACCTGCGGCTTGTGCGCCTAATGGATCAAAGGTGTAAAATAACAGTTCTTTGTATAGTAAAAAAACGATGATTAAAACGATAGCAGCAATGATAGCTGTGTCTCGCACTTCGTCAACTGTTACGCCGAGAATGTTACCAAATAAAAAATGATTAAGGTCGATTTTATTGCTTTTTTGAATGATTGTAATTAGGGTAATACCAAGGGCAAAAAAAGCTGAAAATACTATCCCCATTGCTGCATCTTCTTTGATGGGGGAACGGGTTTTAATAAATGCTATGGCTATGGTACTTAATATCCCGGCAATAAACGCCCCAATAAAAATATTAGCACCTATCATGAAGGCGATCGCCAGTCCTGGTAGTACGGAATGGCTGATCGCATCACCTAGTAATGCTAGTCTTTGTACCATTAAGTAACTACCAACTATCGCACATAATAAGCCTACTAATATGGCGATGATTAATGAACGTTGCATGAAGCTATATTGTAATGGTTCAATGAGTGTGTTTAACATAAATGAGAATGAACCACAAAGGCACGAAGTACACGAAGGAAGAAGAGAAGGAAGAGGAAGAGATAGATAAAATAATTACAGTATCTTGCAGGTAAATGAAGTACAAAATTTAATCCAAAAATCAACTATCAAGCAGGTTTTACTCTTGACTCCTGACTCCTGACTCCTGACTCCTGACTCCTGACTCCTGACTCCTGACTCCTGACTCCTGACTCCTGACTCCTGACTCCTGACTCCTGACTCCTGACTCCTGAATTATAATTTATTATGCTGCATCACTGAAGTAGATGACTTTTCCACCATAAGCACGATGTAGGTTTTCTTCTGTGAGAACTTGTTGGCGTGAACCTGTGGCGATTAGTTCACAATTCAGTAAAATTAAATCATCAAAATGGGTGATTGATTCGCCTAAGTCGTGGTTTACTACTAATACAATTTTATTGGCTGCTGTTAGTTCGTGAAAAACTTCAAAAATTATTGTTTGGGTTTTTTGATCTATTCCTACAAAGGGTTCGTCAAAACAAAAAATTTCTGCTTGTTGGGTTAATGCACGGGCTAAAAATACTCTCTGTTGTTGTCCTCCTGATAGTTCTCCAATAGGGCGATCGCTGTATTCTTTCATTCCTACCCGTTCTAAGGCTGCTTTTGCTACTTGGCGACTAACAGCCGAGAAACTACGCAACCAACCTGTTTTTTTTACACGCCCCATCATCACTACATCCCACACTGTAGCGGGGTAATTCCAGTCTATTTGGCTTCTTTGTGGTACGTAGGCAACTTTTTCTAGTTGCTGCATTAAAGGTTTATTTTCATACAAGACGTTACCGCTACTCTTGGGAACTAATCCCAACATGGCTTTCATTAGTGTGCTTTTACCAGCACCATTAGGTCCAAAAATTCCTGTTAATTTTCCTGGTTTGATGATGCAGTTCACATCCCGTAAAGCTTCTTGTGTGCGGTAATATACTCCTAAATGGGATATGTTAATGGTTGCTTGAGAACTCATATCAATAGATTTTCTCGTTTGTACAGGTATTTCCTGTGACTGTCTCCGTAATAAATTGAATGTTTGGTAAAAAGAAATATTTTGCATATCGGTGTTTAAAATATCTATTCTTTGAGCTTACTATAAAAATGAGAAAAAAATGAAAAAACCAATAATTTGAATTAATCAATTAGATAAATGAAACTAATGTCAGGGATAGACTGCCGCACTGTGTTTAAGAAAACAAAGATTGCTTTCCATATTTCCCCGTTTTGTTTGGGAATATTTCTACCTTTGGTTTTATTTGGTTGTACTCCTTCTGAGTCGCAACCACCGGGGGATGGTAAGCCGCAAGTTGTAGCAACTAGCACTATCATTGCTGATTTGGCGGAGGAGGTTGGAGGAGAGGAAATAAATTTAACTGGTATTCTCCAACCAGGTGCAGATCCGCACGTTTATGAACCTGTACCCGCAGATAGTCGAGTTTTGGCAACAGCGGATTTAATTTTATATAACGGTTACAACTTAGAACCGGGAATTATTAAGTTAATGAATGCTGCTGGAGGAAAAGCGAAAAAGTTAGCGGTGGGAGAAGTTGTTGAACCTTTAAAACTAGAAGAAAGTCAAGGGCAAATTGTCCCCGATCCTCACGTTTGGGGCAGTGCAGAAAATGCTATCTCTATGGTAAATGCTATTAGAGATTCATTGATTGAGTTATCACCAGAGGACAAAGAAAAATTTACTCAAAATGCAAAAAAATTGACAAATGAATTACAACAATTAAATAATTGGATTCAACAACAAATTCAAACTATTCCCCCAGAAAAACGCAAATTGATTACTACCCACGATGCTTTTCAATATTATGCTAATGCTTATGGTTTGGAAATTGCCGGAACTTTAATAGGGATTAGCACTGAAGAACAACCAAGCGCCCAGACTGTGAAACAATTAGTTGATGAGATTAAAAAAATAGGTGTGCCGGCAATTTTTGCGGAAACTACAATTAATCCCGCTTTAATCAAAACGGTAGCGGAAGATGCTGGTGTGAAACTTGCACCAAATCAACTTTACTCTGATTCTATTGGTGAAAAAGGAAGCGAGGCAGAGACTTACATAAAAATGATGGAAGCCAATACCCGCACCATTGTTGAAGCTTTGGGTGATAGTTGATAGTTGATAATTGATAGTTGATAATTGATAATTAATTATCCACTGTCAAGGGAGCATCCCAAATGTGTAAGTTTATTTTTTTGCAATCTTGCATTTTCTCCCAGGCTTGATCTGATTGAACCGCAAAGAACGCAAAGGACACAAAGTTAAGAGGGTTTAAGAGAGTTTTTAGTATTGCTGCGTTTATGTTGTCAAAATTGGGATGCTACCACTGTCAATTGTCAATTGTCAATTGTCAATTATCAATTATCAATTGTTAAGGCAGCAGTCACAAGGCTCAAATTTTCGATATAAATAGATATGTAATCTATTTTTTTGCTGTCACCTTGTCTCAACTGCAAGAAACTCATTTAAACCGCGCCCGTGCTAGTCTTAGACAAGCGATATCTTGGTATGGATATCTCCGCAAGTCAGGCCAGCTATCATCTAAACAAGAATTAGCAGGTTTGGTAAAACCAGAAATAGAGGTTTTAACCACCACACTTAGCAAACTAGACTCTAATGTGGTGAGAATAGCGGCCTTTGGTTTGGTGAGTCGTGGTAAGTCTGCGGTGTTAAATTCTTTGCTGGGGGAAAAAATTCTGCAAACTGGACCGCTGAATGGTGTGACTCAATGGCCGCGATCGCTACGTTGGAAACCAGGTGGTAAGGTAATTGTCGAATTAATTGATACACCTGGTTTAGATGAGATTGAGGGAGAAACCAGGGCGCAAATGGCGCGAGATGTGGCACAGCAAGCTGATTTGATTTTGTTTGTGGTGTCGGGAGATATTACTAGAACTGAGTATCAAGCATTGCTGCAATTACGTCAAGCACAAAAACCGCTGATTTTAGTATTTAATAAAATTGATTTGTATCCTGATACAGATAGAAAAAGCATTTATCAGAATTTACAAGTTTTAGGTGCTGGAGATCCCCAAGCGACACCATTATTACCTGATGAAATTGTCATGGTTGCAGCAGAACCTGCACCGATGGAAGTCAGAGTAGAATATCCTGATGGAAGTGTGAGTTATGAATGGGAAACACCACCTCCCCAGGTAGATGAACTGAAACAAACAATTTTGCATATATTAAATAGAGAAGGGCGATCGCTCTTAGCTTTAAATGCACTCATTCAAGCGCGGGAAGCTGAAGAAGTTATTGCCCAAAAAACTGTTGATTTTCGGCAACAAGAAGCGGAAGATATTATTTGGAAGTTCGCAACATATAAAGCTTTAGCTATCGGGTTAAATCCTATCGCTTTTTTAGATATTATTGGTGGTGTAATTACAGATTTAGCTTTAATTCGTTCCTTAGCTAGATTATATTCTTTACCCATGACTAGCTATGAAGCAACAAATTTATTAAGAACGATTTTATTGAGTTCCGGTGGTTTATTATTAGGAGAAATAGGCAGTAGTTTTGTATTAGGTTTAGGTAAAAGTTCTGCTGTTATTGCTAGTGGTGATAATCCTCTGAATATTACTACATTTGCTGGTAGTGCGATCGCTCAAGGCGGTATTGCTGGTTATGGTGCTTATGCTGTGGGTAAAGCTGCACAGGTCTATTTAGAAAAAGGCTGTACGTGGGGACAATTGGGCGCTAATACCGTCATTCAGGAGATTTTGACCCAAGTTGATAAAAATACAATTTTGTATCGTTTAAAGGAAGAATTAATAATTGATAATTGATAATTGATAATTGATAATTGTTGCTTCTTTAGTACCTAGAACACCGATTCATTAATCGTCAGGGCGTATAGCATTCGGACAGAATATGAACTGGTTTCAGTGATAGGTTATCACCCGAATGCTGATGCTTCCAGCACGCTTCGCGAACGCCCCTACAAGGTAAAAACAAAAATTTTCAATTAATTGTCAATTATCAATTGTCAATTATCAATTGTTTTAAGCTGTTACACAGCTAAATTGTATAATCCTAATATTCTGAACTCTTGTGGAACAGGCATCTTGCCTGTTCCACTTATACAAATTAAATGCACAACAGCTTAGGTTATCACCCGAATGCTGATGCTTCCAGCACGCTTCGCGAACGCCCCTACAAGGTAAAAACAAACATTTTCAATTAATTGTCAATTATCAATTGTCAATTGTCAATTGTTTGAACCCAGTCTTTCACAAACTAAAACAGTTCCTTTTTCTCCACGAGTAATTCTTAATTCTTCATCTAAATAAAGAATTTCTAAACGTCCTTTAGGAGAACGATTCATCATAAACGAAACTTCTCCAGTTTCAGGATTCATAGTTTGTGGAGGAACTAAACCAAACATCAACTTTAAAAAACCAGACATCAAAATATCTTGCCAACTTCTTTTTTCTGGTTTACCTTGTTCACTAAAAACCGCTTTCCAATCTTCTAAATTGGTTGTAGATTGCGGTTTTAAAATTCCTCCTGTAAACTGAACTTGTAGCAATGTATCACTGACAGATTGACAAATTCCTTGGTTGATTACAATTCCCGAAAGTTGGGGAACAGATTCATCAATAGTTGTAAATTCCACCACAATATCATGAGTTCTTTGCTCTCCATTTCCTACTGGAAACACAGGTTGCAAAACGCGATCAATTACTAATTTTAATTTTGTTGGTTGAAACATATTAAAAGCCAAACGCCCCAAAGTATAAGCATATTTGCCATTTGCTAGTAGTTCACCTTGGGGAAAATTTGGCGCACTGATCAACAACCATTCACTATCCATTAAACTACCACTTTGGGCTGGTGCTTTTGTCGGGTTGAAAGATTGGAGATTTTCAATTGCAGCAATGACATTTTGATCTTTAGTATTACCACCACAAGCAGCTAATATTTGACGTAACTCTGTTTTCGCTGCTGTACATTTTCCCGCATCTACTATCATAGTTTTACTTTTTTTGTTAAAATACTTGAGTAATACAATTTTAGACAATTGGCTGATTTCTGCGGAACATCCCAATTTTGCCAAAATAACCGCAGCAACACCAAAAACTCTCTGAAACTCTCTTACCTTTGCGTACTTTGCGTACTTTGCGGTTCAATCATAAGCTGATTTTTGAAATCTATCTGCCAAAATTATTAAAAAATTGTTATCTTAGTTTTGGGGTAATAAACATTATTTACAATCATTGTTAATTCTATCATGTCCAACAGCATTATCCAGTCAAACGCATCTCCAACCATAACCACAGAATTACTTCCCGCTGGTGGACTCGATCCAGATCGCTTTGATTGGCAAGAGGTATGGTATCCTGTTCATTATGTGGAAGATTTAGACAAAACCCAGCCTACTCGCTTCACTTTGCTAGAGAAGGATCTGGTTTTATGGTGGGATAATAACGCGCATATATGGCGAGCATTTTTAGATCAATGTCCTCACCGTTTAGCGCCTCTATCAGAAGGTAGAATTAATGAAGATGGATTGTTAGAATGTCCTTATCATGGTTGGACTTTTTCAGGCACGGGAAAATGCGATCGCATTCCCCAACAAGTCGCAGGAGGAAAAGCAGAAATTTCTCAACGTGCTTGTGTAACTTCATTCCCAACCACCGTTAAACAAGGAATGTTATTTGTTTATCCGGGAACTGCGGAAAATGCCTCTAAAACTAAAGTTCCCATTGTTGATATTTTAGAAGAAGAACCGGAAGGTTGGGTTTGTCTCAATACTTTTAGAGATATTCCCTATGATGCTTTGACGTTAATGGAAAATGTCTTAGATTCTAGTCATATACCTTACACCCATCACCGTACCGTCGGCAACCGCGCTAATGTTGCTCCTGTGGAATTAGAAGTAGTAGAATCAGGAAAATGGGGATTTAAAGGAATTTGGGAAGAAGGACCCCGCAAAGGTACTTTAGGAAAACAATATACTACTTTTATTGCTCCTGGTTTAATGTGGCATGACTTGACATCTAAACAGTTTGGTAGAACTTTAACTGTTGTTTATGCTACTCCAATTCGTAAAGGTGAATGTCGGTTATTTGCGATTTTTCCTTTTAAGTTTTCTGCTAAATTACCAGGAATATTTTTAAAATTAACTCCCCGTTGGTATTCTCACATTGGACAAAATGGGGTTTTAGAAGATGATCAAATTTTCTTACATCATCAAGAAAGATATTTAGCCGCACGGGGTGGAAGTGAGAATTTTACTAAGGCGTTTTATTTGCCAACTAAGGCAGATTTATTTGTATTTCAATTGCGTTCTTGGGTGAATCAATATAGTATTGATCCGTTTCCTGGAAAAAGTTTCTCACCACCATTATCAAAGGAAGAGTTGTTAGATAGATACCACTCCCATACAAAAAAATGTGCTAGTTGTCGGGGTGCTTTGGCTAATTTACAAAAGTTGCGGATGGGGGTTGCAGGGTTAACAGTTTTGGTTTGGGGGTTGCTTCCTTTGCTGATGTTTGTTTATAAGCAGCAGGATATTTTTACTGTTGGTTTTCTGTCTTTGGTTGTGGTTGGTGGTGCAGGAATTTGGTTTGGTTTGGGTAGGTTGGAAAAACGGTTTTATCAGGGGCGGTTGATACCACCAAGAAATTTACCGGATAATGGATAATTAAATCACATTTTTTTATTTCACGCAGAGACGCAGAGGCGCGGAGTAAGAGAATTAGAGAATAAGAAGGGTGTGGTAAAAATACTTGAAAGCTGCTGTCAAGTTTGAATGAGGAAGTTGTCAATTATCAATTGTCAATTGTCAATTGTTTTAGTTCTTTACGGGCTAATTTAACGTAGGTTTTGACGGTGGAGTAGGGGATTTCTAAATCTTGGGATATTACTTTTAATGATTCGCCCATTTCTCGTCTTGCTAATATTGTCGCCCAAGTTGTGGCTATTTTTTCGGTGCGATCGCCTCCTGTGCGTTTGCGTGTTGCGGTGAATATTGCTGTTAGTTCTTCTATGCGTTCTGGTAGCAGGTTGTTGATAATTTCTGCTGATGTATTGGTTTCTGGTTCTACCCATTCTAACAGGGTTTGTCCGAGTCCAAAGGTGGTTTTATGTCCTGTGCCACAGTAGGGAGCAAGTTGAATTAAGGCATAAAATAATTGGGTAAATTCTCTGTTGGTTAATGCTGTTTTACTCAACCCCAGAGATATCGCTCCTGTAAAACCTGTGACTGAACCTCTTTTACCGGCTGCAACTTTTACTGTTTCTAAGCGGTATTTGTGAATGATGACGTTTTCATCTATCCATTCTAAAAAGGGATCTTGTTCTATGGACATTCCTGAAAAGTCGTTCCAGCGTCTGAGGTAACTATGAAAAAGATTAACAGGAACGGGAAGGGGGAAATGATGTCCTTTGCGGCGAAAACTGGTAGGGGAAATAAAGCTAAGATTAATGTTTGTGTGTTTGCCGAGGGATGATTGTAGGATTTGGTGATATGTAGTTGGTGGATGGAGAATACTAACTTTTTTTATTTGTAGGGAAGCATCTCTTAAATTTAGGGTTGGTGGGAGTTGGGTTAACCACTGACTTAAAAACTCTACTACTGGTTGGGAAAATGTGTGAAGATGCCAGCGATAGGTTTGGTTTGCTTGCAGTTGTAGTTGTTTACCTGCGGGAAGCAGTTGGCCTTCTAAAGCTGAGATGTTGAAGGGTTTTTCTGACTCTCCATCATGAAGATATGCGGACAGGGTAGGGTTAATTTGTCTGACTTGATCTAGAAACCAGGCATGAAGTCCGATGGTGTATTGTGAGTATAGGTATGTGGAATTGGTTGCTTCTAGGTCAAAGACTAGGCCGACTAATTCGCTATTATCTGCCCATACTAGAGGAGTATTTTTAGATGGGGTTTTGCGTTTGCTGGATGTAGCTGTTCTGGGCATGATTTTGAGGCTACATAATGTGATTTTCTGTATTATACTATGTTTTGGTCCCCTGGTGGGGATGGGGTGAGGAGTGGGGAGTCAGGAGTCAGGAGATCAAGGAGTCAGGAGATCAAGGAGTCAGGAGTCAGGAGTCAGGAGTCAGGAGTCAGGAGTCAGGAGTCAGGAGTCGGGACTTGAATATAAAATAGAAAGAGTGCAGTAATTATTTGTAACAAAAAAACTCTTGACAAGTAGGTTGCTAAATTTTACTCTTAGATCAGGATAAATTTGGCAGACCTAGAGCGGGGTCAAAAACCCTGGGGGGTCCGCCAAATCGCCAGAACCTTGATAATTGAATAGTTCTAGCGTTTCATCAGTTTCAGTTGGCAGTTGACCCGAAGCCTGAAATGAGGTTTTTTGAGAGGTCCGCCAAATTCCCCCCTACAGTCTGCTCCCAGACTATGTTTCAGAGGGCGGGGTTTCTAATTACCTAATCCCCGCAAGGGGACTGAAACAGAAATCAGTGAATCAACTATCACTAAATATAAAGTTTCTAATTACCTAATCCCCGCAAGGGGACTGAAACAACCTGAGAGGGAAAGAGAACACTTTAAGCTTCTTTGTTTCTAATTACCTAATCCCCGCAAGGGGACTGAAACCCCCCATAAAGTAGAAGGAGAGAAAGCAGCATTCTCAAGTTTCTAATTACCTAATCCCCGCAAGGGGACTGAAACCCCACATATTGCATTAAGTTTCTTGGACTAAGGGTTTCTAATTACCTAATCCCCGCAAGGGGACTGAAACTAAACACCACCAGAATCTTCGTTAATTAGAAAATGTTTCTAATTACCTAATCCCCGCAAGGGGACTGAAACGCTTCTGTTTGTATCACTCTAGAGCTATGTTGAGTTTAGCTGAAGTTTCTAATTACCTAATCCCCGCAAGGGGACTGAAACATAGACAATAGTGAGTTTTTTACAGCTTCCTTGGTTTCTAATTACCTAATCCCCGCAAGGGGACTGAAACATATCTTCTGGTCTTAGCAACCCTTGGATAGTAATTTGTTTCTAATTACCTAATCCCCGCAAGGGGACTGAAACGCCACTATGTCGCTATTTTGTGGCTTTAGAGGCTCATTTGGTTTCTAATTACCTAATCCCCGCAAGGGGACTGAAACTAGTTTTAGCCTTTCTTGCTGGATGTCGTCACGCTCGTTTCTAATTACCTAATCCCCGCAAGGGGACTGAAACCACACTCACCATCTGCACTACGACACCAGATTTATCGTTTCTAATTACCTAATCCCCGCAAGGGGACTGAAACATAAATATCACCCTGTACAATTCCCCTAATTCCTAGTAGTGTTTCTAATTACCTAATCCCCGCAAGGGGACTGAAACCCCCACATCTGCATTACTTACCCCACATCTGGGGAGTGTTTCTAATTACCTAATCCCCGCAAGGGGACTGAAACATTTCTCCGGTTTTGGGGGATTGTTCCGGGTAATCGTTTCTAATTACCTAATCCCCGCAAGGGGACTGAAACTTGCGATTTGTTCATTTTCGGGATGGGTATGTTCCCATGTTTCTAATTACCTAATCCCCGCAAGGGGACTGAAACTAGAGAATCTAGCTCGAATTGTTGAGACAGAAAATGTTTCTAATTACCTAATCCCCGCAAGGGGACTGAAACACTATCATTGATATCGTAGAGTTTAATTGTGTATTGTTTCTAATTACCTAATCCCCGCAAGGGGACTGAAACCTGCTATATTCTCATCTGTGAGGGGGTCAGGAATACCGTGTTTCTAATTACCTAATCCCCGCAAGGGGACTGAAACATTTCTCCTGCTCTGGATTGTTCGGGATAATCTTGGTTTCTAATTACCTAATCCCCGCAAGGGGACTGAAACCTGTATCTGGGGCTGGCTGTAATCCTTGTGGTACAAGGGGTTTCTAATTACCTAATCCCCGCAAGGGGACTGAAACCTCAGAAGTCGTTTTATAAAACCAGTCCTCCTCAAGTTTCTAATTACCTAATCCCCGCAAGGGGACTGAAACTTTCATGATTACCCTTCCTGTCCAAATACTTGAATTAGTTTCTAATTACCTAATCCCCGCAAGGGGACTGAAACCATCTTTCTCACCCGCCATATAAGTAGCAATAGCCAGTTTCTAATTACCTAATCCCCGCAAGGGGACTGAAACGTAGATGAGAATGAACAGCAAATTGTAGACATTATCAAAAGTTTCTAATTACCTAATCCCCGCAAGGGGACTGAAACCATTCTGGTTAAACAAAGACTCAACATACTGATACAGTTGTTTCTAATTACCTAATCCCCGCAAGGGGACTGAAACAAACTGCCCAATTCTATTAATCATTGCTTTTGGTGTTTCTAATTACCTAATCCCCGCAAGGGGACTGAAACATCAAAAAATCCTTCAATAGTTTCAAACAAGTCATCGTTTCTAATTACCTAATCCCCGCAAGGGGACTGAAACCCGTAGTTTAGGTTGGATTGCAGGATTTGTTTAGCGTTTCTAATTACCTAATCCCCGCAAGGGGACTGAAACAAAACGTCTCCAGCATTTATACCAAGACTTTTTCCGGTTTCTAATTACCTAATCCCCGCAAGGGGACTGAAACTCACCACCTAACTCTTTAACCGCTGAACGGTAAAGTTTCTAATTACCTAATCCCCGCAAGGGGACTGAAACATGACCTCTACATAACTTTCTGGTACACCATTTCTTTGTTTCTAATTACCTAATCCCCGCAAGGGGACTGAAACAGGTCTCCATCTGTGTAGCCCTCATCAGAGCTATACAGGTTTCTAATTACCTAATCCCCGCAAGGGGACTGAAACGCAAAAGGCAAAACCTACTGGCTACCTGCTCTGGTTTCTAATTACCTAATCCCCGCAAGGGGACTGAAACTTAACATTAGGTCTTACTTCCATTAAGAACTGGAGTTTCTAATTACCTAATCCCCGCAAGGGGACTGAAACTTTACTTATGTCCTTACCACGGTTGAATACGGTAGTTTCTAATTACCTAATCCCCGCAAGGGGACTGAAACATGACAGATCCGCACCTTTAAGCCCTTATCAGGCTGTTTCTAATTACCTAATCCCCGCAAGGGGACTGAAACCCGTTAGCATCCAGCTTTTTAGTAGCTTTCCCTAGCGTTTCTAATTACCTAATCCCCGCAAGGGGACTGAAACTGGCTATAGTTTCCACTGATTGAATCCTAAAAGGTTTTAGGTTTCAAACTACCAACTCCCCGCAAGGAGAATAAAACGTTTAAATGAATCAAATTGAAACAGATATCAATACTGCTCGGTTAAGGATTTTCGTAGGTTGGGTTGAACAAAGTGAAACCTAACAAACCCTTGTCAATGTTGGGTTTCGTTCCTCAACCCAACCTACGCGATTTTATTTTTTTGTGCTTAACCGACAAGTATTGAAACAGATATTACAAAGATAATTAAAGCCCAAAGATTAAGTTTTTCAGAACTTTTTTAAATTTAAGGCTGCATAGCTATAAAGTAATAGAAGTAAATTAATTTAACCAGTAATTTACAAGATAAAAATCGAGCAATTACAACTTGTGTGCAGTAATTTAACTGGTAATTTTTTTGGTTCTACCGTACTTGTTATGCTAAATTACCAGTCTGAAAGAGGGAACTCTTAACAGGGAACTCTTAACAGGGTAAAGAGGCAATTTTTGTAAAAATATCCAATATTTGTAACTTATGTCTTATGTATATTAAGCCTTCCGCAGTTTTTTGAGATTGATTTTGCATACTATGTACTGAAGAACCATTTTTTTTGCTTATGTAATTTACATCAATTAGTAATAATTTATCCAGAAATTTTTCTCCTTTTTAAATTTTCTAGAAGAAGCAACATAGTTAAAAGTGGGATATTTTCCATCGTTGACTTTTCTGGTAAGAGTTAGGAGTTAGATTATGCGGATTCTGATGATTCAACCCAATTATCATTCTGGTGGTGCGGAAATTGCGGGAAATTGGCCACCTAGTTGGGTTCCCTATGTGGGTGGGGCGTTGAAAACTGCTGGCTTTACCGACATTCGTTTTGTTGATGCCATGACTGATTATATTGCTGATGATGCTTTAGCAGAAATTATCAAAAAGCATCAGCCAGATATTGTTTTGGCGACAGCAATTACACCGATGATTTATCAATCGCAAAAAACCCTAGAAATTGTTAAACAAGTTTGCCCTGAAGCTACAACTATTATGGGTGGGATTCATCCTACCTATATGTACAGTGAAGTTCTCAATGAAGCTCCTTGGGTAGATTATATTATTCGGGGTGAAGGGGAAGAAATAACTGTTAATTTAATCAGTGCGATCGCTCGCGGAAAAGATGAAGCAGAACGTCGTAATATCTTAGGTATTGCTTTCTTAGAAAATGGGCAAGTTGTCGCTACACCAGCCCATCCGCCGATTGCTGATTTAGATACTCTCACCCCAGATTGGGATTTATTAGATTGGAGTAAATATATCTATACTCCGCTAAATGTGCGGGTAGCTGTTCCCAACTATGCTAGAGGTTGTCCTTTCACCTGTCGTTTTTGTTCCCAGTGGGCATTTTGGCGCAAATATCGTTCTAGCAGTCCGAAACAATTTGTTGATCAAATCGAAATTTTGGTGAAAAAACATAAGGTGGGATTTTTCATTTTAGCAGATGAAGAACCAACTATTAATAAACCCAAATTTATCGCTTTGTGTAACGAGTTGATAGAAAGAAATTTGGGTGTGCATTGGGGAATAAATACCAGGGTGACGGATATATTGCGGGATGAACATGATTTACCATTGTACCGCAAAGCTGGGTTAGTTCATGTTTCCTTGGGAACAGAAGCAGCAGCACAATTAAAATTGAATTTGTTCCGTAAAGAAACCACAATTGAACAAAATAAACGGGCAATTCAATTGTTAAAACAAAATGGTATGTTGGCGGAAGCTCAATTTATTATGGGTTTGGAAAATGAAACCCCTGAAACAATTGAGGAAACTTACAAAATGGCTTTGGATTGGAAAGCGGACATGGTAAACTGGAATATGTTTACTCCTTGGCCATTTTCTGAGTTATTTCAAGATTTGGGCGATCGCGTTGAAGTGAGGGATTATTCTCAATATAATTTTGTTACTCCGATCATGAAACCCGACGCAATGGAAAGGGAAGATGTATTAAAAGGAGTGCTGCGAAATTATGCCCGGTTTTACCTCCGCAAAAGTTTTGAGTATTGGTTTGAGAAGGATGCTTTTAAACGTAAGTATCTTTTAGGTTGTTTGAAAGCTTTTGTGACAACCACCCTCAACAAACGATTTTACAATTTAAAACGGGTGAAGTATAAGGGGTTAAACACAGAAATTGAGTTAGGTTTTGACGAGTCGAAGATTCTCACCCGTGAAGAAATTGCACAACGTAAACAAGAACATCCAGAATTAATGGCGGATGTGAATTTTACGGGTAATATTTCTGCTTGTGGCGCACCTAATGATCTGCCAGAGTTTGTAGAGTCAGAAGTGAAATTTTCCAGTAATATTTCTGCTTGTGGCGCTCCTAATGATCTGCCAGAGTTTGTAGAGTCTGAGTAGGTTAACGCCACGCTTCGCTATGATTCCCAGTCGGGATACAATACTTTTCGGTTACAGCGGTTTTCATGTCTTTAGACCACAGTCAGGGCGAAGCATTCGGATGATAGTCTTAGGTAAAAACCGATAATTAACTGTCCGAATGCTTCGCCCCTACATTGTTGACGCGAAATCTAAATCAAAATGTGGTTTATTTACCTGAAAATAGCTGTAAGCTCAAAACTAAGAAACTGGGTAGGTTGGGTTGAGTGTTAGCGGTTTGATTCAGATGCAGATGTGATTTTTAGGGAAATTGATGTACAGATTGATTTAAAGATGATCTCCTAATATATCAATCCAATAATTATTACCTTCAAAATGCCCATATAGTCTTTTAGCATCCCTATCTGACCAAGCATCACATTCATGGGTTGGTTCTGGAGAAAATTTACTTTTAAAAGGTCTACCTCTCAAGGGTTTAAAGTCAAGAGAACTGGGATTATATACTTCTTTATCAGAATCTAAAGATTCTAAATACTTGGAAAGCTGGTCTATTCTTTCATTGATAATTAGTAAGCGATCTTTTGATAAATTACTTGCATCCTGTATAAAGCGTTCAGAATAATTCAATTTTTTACTTACCGGAGGTAATAAATGTTTTTGATAGTATTGCTTGTAACATTTTTTCCATAAAAGTTTACCCCATTCTGATAGTGAAACACGATCATCAATTTGTTCTGTTAATGTTTCAGGAATTTCGTGACATTCTTCTGCATATAATTCTTGGGATAAAATTTCCATACGACGAAAAGCAGATAAATTTTTCTCAATAAATCCTTCTGGATCTAGCTGTATAGGTAAACGAGGAATTTTTAATAATTGAGAACCTGATTCAAATATATAAATACTTTCATCTGCATAAAACATGGCAACGGCTTGAAGAAATCCATTAACACTTTTGAATCCGCCTGTTAAGTTAAAAACTACATTCCAGTGAGGTCTGGCATATTGTAGTTCAAGCACTTCATCACACCATTGGACTATTTCAGATAAGGCAATTCTAAATGATTCAATGTCCTTAGTGGAAAGATTTTTAATATTTTTGGGAATTGCTTTTAACTTTTGTTGTTGTAACCATTCAGCTACCATATTAGCTGTCGTATTACCTAAATAAGTATCTGTAGCCAGTAAAATATGTTCCCCTTTTAGACTTCCAGCATAGTAAGTAATGATTCCATTTAGTTCAGCACTTAATTTTTTTGCTTCATTAATTCCTGAATTTTGTAGTAGAATTTTACGCTCATTGATGTGCTTAGAGATAATTTCTTTTTGTTCTTGGCTAAGTTCTTTTTCCTGCAAATTTGTTGTTTTATTGAGGAGTTTTCTAAGATTTTCATCTGTACCATTAGTTAACAAGCTAGTTCCACAAGGGGAAATAATAATTGTAGGTTTTGTATTCATGATTTTTTGCTCCTTTCTTTGATGTACTAATTAGATTCTTTAACTAATGTTTGTCCCATTCCCAACCGTGTCTTAATTCCTGTACCAGCAAACCGCGCATATTGAACTAATAAATTAGCCACATTTGCTAATAAAGGATCAGCACGTTGAAAAACCTGTAACCTCACATCACCAACAAATCCATTCACAAAACTTTTAGTGAGTTGAAAACTTCGTGTTTGAATTTTGTGATGTTTAAGTAAAATTGCATTATTAAGATAAGCAATTAATTCATCACCTCCTAAATAAACAGGTGCAAAATTATTCCACTTTTCCAACCAACTAGAAAACATTAATGTGGGAACAGGTAAACATAATTTTGAATTACCTTGAGCGAAAGCTGTAGGTGTGATAAATTGTAAGTGATAATTTCTCATAGCTTCCGGTTCATTTCCCACTAATTTTGTATATAATTCCTCATAGCTGGTGATTTCATCTTCTCGATTAATAATGTTAAATTTTGCCCCTAAAAATTCTAATGAATCGCCAAAATCTAGATGAGAAATTGCTTTAGCTGAGGTTTCATTTAATCCAGATAGGGATAATTGATAAAATTCTTCTGGATGGAAGGTGATAAAATCTCTGGATGTTAAATAATATCCTGTTATTCCTGAGTAGGAAACTGAAGGTATGATTTCCGATCCTATTTCTAGGTTTAGTTTTTGATGTATTTGTTTAATCAGTTCTAACCCATAAGGACGGGGTAAAATTGTTGATGTGGGTACGGTGAAGGTAAATGTAGAATTGATTAGCATTGTGATTATAAAGTATTATTTGATGGTTTTTATGATAAATTCTTAAACTTAACCCATCCTGGTACAAATTTAATCTCTCCATCAGAACTTATAATAGTTCTCCGAGATTTTGGCGCTTCAAAACCAGGTGCTTTTAAACCACAAATATCTCTTAATTCTGCTCTCAAATCATCATCAAAACATAACCCTACTGTTGTTCCTGTCATCCCACTACCCCAACCTAATCGCATTGAGTAGGGACATTTTTCTGGTTCATAAAAATCACCAATATTACTAAAATCTAAGTTTTTACCAGATGCTTGAGGATTATTTTCTATTGTATTCCAATAATCATGTTCATAATCCCATTGTTCTTGTGCAAATTCTTGACATATTTGTAATAATTCATCAATGTTGTTAAATGGTAGTTTCATTCCTTGTTTATGTTTAAACCAAGTCAACATTTGTTGATCTAATGTAATAGTAAATTCGGTTTTCACATTCCGCACCATTTCCACATAAAGAGAAGCTTTATATTTCGCTCGATAGTCATCAAATCTACTAGAAACTATAACTTCTACCACGACTGGTAAATTTATAGGAATGGGTTTACCTGTTTTTCCAGGAACTTCGGTTTTAATTAATGATTCGGAATCACTAATTTTTAAACAGCGTAAAAGGTCTGTATTTTGACTACTACCACTAAATGCTTTACCTTGATAAATTAAGGAAAAATCAGAAAATAAACTATCCATTATTTTATCATCAGCAAATGTTTGATTCCGTTTATTATTTAATTCTCCTAATCTTGCTTTAAGTTGTTTTTCAATTTCACTGACTCTGCTAGTTTGGGGAATTTTATATTTATCTGGATGTTTTAATAAATGATAAAGTATCGCAGTTTTCATTGCTCCTTTAATGGATGAACCAGGAATAAATAAATATCCCATCCCATTGCGAATCATCGGACGTAAATCTGTAACTCTTTCCGCTAATTTGTGACTAATTGCATTTTCAGGAAAGATAGGATTTTCATTGCTGTCTGTTGCTGTCCACCATTTATTACCAAATGCTTGTTCTAACAGTTTGGTAATATTTTCATTATTTTCAATTGCTTGAATATAATCATTTAAAAATCTTCCTCCTTTTTTTAATAAACCTTTAGCTAATGCTTCTTGGTTAGGAAGATAAACTTTTTTTGCTGTCTGTACATATTCAAAGGGATTTAACCTAGATACAGATGAACCAATATGTAAAATAGGACCGGTTAACTGTATTTTTCTGGTTTCATACAAGTCTGGTTTTTTTAATGCTAATTGAGCAACAATTGTCATTATCTTTTTCCTCTTTTGTATTAATTGGTAGAGTTAAACTAATACCACTACGGTAAATTTGATGTCTTGTAAATTCTGTTGGTGTCACATTTACCAGTTTTCCAGTACGTGAGGAGGTAAAAACTGAACCTTCAGTAAACATCCGCACCATTTGACGACGAATTTGGCTTTCTACTATCCATCCTCCTCTTTCTTGGATTTCATAACTGGAATTTTCCAGAAAGTCTGGTTGTAGGTGAGAATCCCAAAATAAGCTAATTAAAGTGTGAAATTTACCACCTTTAAAACTAACAACTTTTTGCCAAATTTCTGGTAATTCTGACCATTTAGCTGTGAATCTTCCCGCACCACTAGAACGTTCTCCTCCTATTCCTTCTTCTCCTAAAAAATGTAAAGCTGCTTGCAATTTATCCGCTAATTTTTCACCTTTTGGAGAAAGTTCGATAAGAAAATATAATCCTGCGGAGTTATCACCACTAGCAAAGTGAACAAAGCCAGTATGATAAAGGTTAGTTGCTGTGGTAACTCTATCAATTCCTATTTTTGGGAGTTGATGAGTTTTACAAGCTTTTTTGTAATTAAATGTTTCCGCTGCTGCTAGTTTTCCTTCTGGTTTATCTTCACGATAATTTTTTAATTCCTCGTGATCTTCCTTTGAAAATCCTGTTCCTTGATACCATCTTTGCCAAATTTCTAAGGGTAAATAATTCAGCTTTTTGTAGGTTTTGAAAAATTCTAAATCATCATCTGGATAGTTGATAGGAAATTTTAGAGGACGGGGAAGATAGTAAATAGTATTTTGAGTATTTTGAGTATTTTGAGTATTTTGACTTTTATCTTTCCCCACTTCTCGATAGATAAATGTTGAACTAATGCGGAATGGTGGAATTAGTTCAGGATTTTTTGCAGTGGGAAATAGTTGTAATAATTCCTCTACTGCATCTTTCCCAAACATCCGCGCATAGTTGCTAACCCAAGCACTAAATAAACTATCGGAACGGATGCGATCGCTCGTTTCTTCCATTCCTATTCCTACTTCCCCAAAATGCGCGGGATTGTTACCAAAGTTGAGTTTAACTAATTTCCAAACACTCATGATTAATTTCCTGGTAATAATCGCTGGATGTACTCGCGCAAATTTCTAAAATTATCTAAAAGTGCTTGAGTGTTACTGATAGGTTCTAGTGATTGTATTGCTGATGTTCCTCCTGGTGTTTGTGTCATTTGGCGATATTGTTCTAAACTGCGATAGGTAAAAAGAAAATTCTCAAATCTTACTTTTCCATATCCTCTAGAACCATTTCCTCCTAGTGCATCATCTTCTAAAAATGCCAGAGCGATCGCTATATTTTCTAAATCTTTCACTGCTTGTTCAGCATTTTCTACCGTGTAAACTAACTCAAAATTAAACTTTGAACCCGCAGGAACTCTTTCTAATTGTCGGGGGTTTGCTGCTGCTGTTACTCTGTCGATATTATTTTCAAATTTCCATTCTGTCATAAACAAACCAGTATCCACTTGTTTTAATTGTGTTGCGGAATCTGGATGTAAATGACTGTCTCTAATGATTAAACGACTGGGTGCATTTCTACCACTAGAGATTTTTACACAGTTGTAATTTTTATTTTCATGTTGAATTGTGCGAGTAGGACTTTTATCAGAAAACAAACCTTCCTTTTTCGCGGTTTCTATTTCCATCCAAAAGTTAGAACCACCTGTAGAACCAAATAAACGACTTATTTGGCAAGTTCTCGCACCTTCATAACGAATAAAACGATCTCTTTCTACTTCGGTAAAACCATCAGCTAAATCATCACTTTCATAACGTCGAGTATCACGACTACCTGGACGGTTTAAAGGTTTATTTAATAACCGTTCTAATGTTGCTCTTAATTTACCTTTAATTGATGATCCAGGTAAATATGGATATTTAGTTAAAGGATCACGAATTACTGGTTTATCTAATCCTCCAATATCTAAATTTTCACCACCACCACCAATATGTAAACCTGTTTGTGCTGTTAATTGACACTTGAGAGAAACTTTTCCTAATAAGGGAGTTTGTGTATAAGATACTGTCATGATTATTTTCCTCCTTCTGCTTTGTGATAAGCAATAATTGATTCTAAAAATTGTACTAAACGTTCAAAATCTTCTTTGCTATGAACTTTATCAATAGCAATTGACATGACATCACTTAATGGTTTTGCTGCTTTTTGTCTAGCTGCTGCATAAGCTAATTTTGGTTGCAATAAAACCACGTCTGTTTCTATTGCAGAAAAATCTCCTTTTTCAGCTAATTCGGCTTTTAAACGATTGACAGCATCTAGAAACTTACGTACTTGATTAGTTTCTAATCTTTGTTGTTTTAGAAATGGTCCAAATTTTTTAGCATGATTAACTAAATGTCTGATAGGATATGTTTTTAATCCTTCTGGCAATCCACCAATAGTTTTTATAATCTCGTCAACAATATTATGTGTATCACTGATATTATTTTGAGAAATTGATAATTGATTGGAACTTACTGATGGAGAAGATATTTTTGGTTTAATAGGTTCTGGCATATAATTATCCACGATTTAATAATTCAATCCAAGTAGCAATAGCGCGAAAATATGGTGCATTGTAAGGACTTTTTAAAGAAGTTCTAAAATCATCATTCTTTAATACTTCTCTGGGTAATCTCGATAAAGTATAAGCTATTTTTGGAAGATGCAAATAATAGCGAGTTCCTAAAGCCTCCTCTGATTTTTTATTCTCTTTAAATTTTTCTAAAGCCTGTTCTTGAATTTGTGCAGTGATGAGTAGGTTACGCACAAAATTACGGGAATAATTCACCCCTATATTTTCCTGTTCTAATATCTGCACAAATGGCAGGATACCTAAAAACTCTGGCTTGTTTTCTGAAGATAGATATTTCTTAATATCACTATCAAGATTATCATCATTTATATCTTTTATTCCCAGCCATTCATCCCATTTGAAAACTTGACCAAATAATCCTAAACTATCTCTACCATTTCCTTTAGCTGCATCTTCAGCATGACCAGAAGATTTAGCTGCTTGATAAAGAGGAAATTTGGGTGTATCAATGCTGATTCCACCTGATAGGGTAATGTTTGGATTATATCCTGTATAGGATCGAAAAGATTGATAAACATCAAAGGCAAAATTTACTACTTCATTCCATGCCCCACTAATAAATAAATCATCACCCCCTGCATATATAAATAGTATATTATATTCTTCATCTTTTGGCAATAATTGTTTGATATTTTCGGGAATATTTTTTGATCTTTGTTTTGCTAAACTATTGAGATAAACTTTGAAAAAATAACTCATTTGTCTGGAAATTCCTGCTAATCTAGGTAATGTTTGATTTTCACCTAAACCTTTAGCAAATATTTGTCCTAATCTATCTACATCCATTCTTAAAGATGCAACTCTTTCGATTCCTTTGGCTTTTCCTGCCATTTCTTCAGCACGCATAAAGCCTAATTTACCTTGTTTTCCATAGTTACCTAATAACAAGGGATAAACATTTTTAAAATGCTTAAATTGATAATGTTCTAATGTCCAATCATTGACTAATAGAACCATATCAGCAGTAGGATCTATTTGTTTCCAATTTTCAAATAGATGATAATAGATATTTCCAGGAAATGAAAGTGTATGTAATGTGTTAGCTATATCTTTTTGTTTTGATCTCACAATAGCATTAACTTTAAATAACTGACCTCCTAAATCAAACATACTGCGGCAAGTTCCACAAGCTAAAACTGAATCTGATTCATTGTCATTCAGTGGTTTTAGTTTGTCTGGTTCTACATCGTCACGATGACAAACGCGACACGGTTCATGACTGTAACGTGGTTTGATTAAATCACTAATTTGATCACAAAATTTCTGAGATTTATGAACAGCTAAATTTTTAGTAGCTTTTGACCAATTTTCCGCAAATTTAGAAGCTTGAGAATTTTCCTGAGAACTTTTAGGTTCTGGTTTTAGATCAGATGTGGAAAAACATAAACAGTCTAAAGCTAGAAATACTTTCCCTTCAAATTCCTTTAACAACCATTCATTAAATTGTTGACGTACTTCTTTAATCACACTTTTAACTTCTTTTTTCCCAGAAGCCAAAATATATAAATTACCACCACCTGCATAAATTACATTAGTCCGAGGAAGTTCTAATTTATCTAACAATTGTTGTACGACTTCTTCCGTAACTAACTCTAAATAAAAACTCCTCGCTCTTAATGATTTTAATGCCCCATCGGAAGATATGGTATAAATGAATTTTTGAATCCCTGATAAGTCACCAGCAATTAAAGTAATATTTTTAGATTCAGTATTATTGACTAAAGCTGCTGCAACTGCGGCCGTACTTTTAACCAAGTCTATTAAGGCTATATTTTCCTCCCCAAAACTAATAAATGAGCCAAATTTTTCCACAATTAAAGTTAACAAAGATAGATTTTGATAATCTTCTTGTTCTAAACTATCTAAGGCTGTTTTGATATCTTTTTTTAAACTCTCTAAATCTGGTTTTTTTGTAACTGGATAGGGAATTTTAGGATCATTATTATCTATAGCTTCAGGTATCCAATAATGTTCTTTTGTCTGCTTTTTCTGCTTTTCTTCAGGATTCAAATTCACATAATCAAATAGTAATCTTAAAGCCTGTGGTTCTCCCTGTTTAGGCCAAAATAGAATCTTCTGAGCTTCTTGAATAGCTTCTTTGACAGCATCATCAATACTATCTGAAGCTGATAAAGATAACTTGTTGACAACATCAGACTTAACCCAGTTTGCCAAAACTGCGATCGCTTGTTGAAGAATCTGCAATGTGACTTGATAACTTTTCATCATAAATACTTCTTATTACTACAACTGTAACTCACACCCCCAAACATCTCCGCCCCAAACATCCTCATCTCGCTGTCATCAGTAAATTCTACCTATAAGCTTATATGATTATCACTCAATATGATAACTGAGAATATTACAATCGCTGTAAATAATTAATACAAAGTGTAAACCAGAGTATTTACATATAGTAACAATTGGGTAATGTATTTAATCAATCAAATCTCCCAGCTTATAAGCGGGATTGTGAGTAATACAAATCACATACTTACCCAGCTTTGGGTCATAAAAACCAATTGCACCATAAATATGTGCCAGCTTATGCGCCAAAACAAAAGCCACGGGAATAGATACAGGTCCATTAATTTTCAATAATTGACCCCCTGCTAATTCTCCCGACTGCGCCATTTCCTCTAAGCGTGTCGCTGCATCCTTTACTATTTGGTTGTTTTGGGCAGGTTCGCCAAATTTAATCCGTAAAATTCCCGCTTGTAATTCAATGTTGTAAGTAGTCACGGTTTGCATCTCCAACCAATGACTACATCATACATGACTGTGGAAGTAGCCTATTCTAATGAATTTTATGTAAGAGTTAATGTAGGGACAATTCATGAATTATCCCTAGAAGGGTTTCAGAGCTTGTGTAGAGTTTGCTGAAAATGTAGTAATACAAACAAAAATGTTTTTACACTTAATATTATTTGTAAGCTGTAACTAGGGCTTTTAAAGCTCTATATGTTACATCAGATTTTCAATGATTATATTATAATGATTATATTATGATTTATGCAGGCAAGATGCCTGCACCACGGGAGTTTTAAGGTTATGTGTAGTAAAGATAAAACCATTAAACTATGGAATAATTGGAAGATCGGGACTGGGTAGTAATTGATAATTACCAATTACCAATTACCAATTACCAATCACCAAATTAAAACAATCAGGCGCTACCTGTAAAGGCAACTTCGGGAAACTTCAATTGTGCTTCTGCCATTGGGCGGTTTCTGCCTTCTTCTTGCCAGTAGTTGATCACTTCTGTGGCTTTGTTTAGCAACTCAACGCGATCAACATCAGTAATCCAGTGTTTGGATTCTAACTCTTTTTTCAGTTCTTCCCACGCATCATTACGAGGCCAGAAGAAGTATTTAGTTAAGGGGCTTGTGCCTTTACCAACAACCTGATCAACTGCTAAAGCTACGTTCTCATCTAACCAGAGAATTTTTAAGATAAATTTTGTGGTCAATCGTACCTCCGGGACAAATCCGGCTATAACTTACTAATGTTTGCGACCACTTATTATAACTCAATATCTGTCCCATTGACCAATGAGTTTAAAATGAGTTTAAAAGTCAGCTTGATCTCCCGACTCCTGCCTCCTGTAATCACAAAATTTGTAAAACTACCATAGTCATATCATCAGTATTTTGCCGTTCAGAACCGATAAAATTCTGAACCTTATCAAACAAATAATCAACAATTTCCTGGGGTCCATTGCAATAACGACAAGCAGCATTAAAAGAAGTCACAAAATTATCTTCATCAAAGCGATCGCCACCAGCCGCCGCCGCATCCGTTAAACCATCTGTATAATAAATAACTGTATCCCCTGGTTCTAATTGTGCTTCCCCATTCTCATATTGACTATTTGCATCCAAACCAATCAACATCCCCATAGTATCCAATCTCGTCACTGTTTTAGTAGCAGCGTGCCACCACAAAGGCGGATTATGTGCTGCATTACTATAAGATAACAATCTTGTACGGGGATTATATTCTGAATAAAACAAAGTGACAAACCGGTGAGAATTTTCCAAATCGGCATACATAACACGATTCAAATTTTGCAAAATTCCCGCCGCAGAATTACCATGTAATACTTCACCTCTGAGCATTCCTCGCAACATGGTCATAATTAAACCAGCAGGAACACCTTTACCCATCACATCCCCAATTACCAAAGCCCAACGGGCATCTTCTTTACTGCTATTAAGATTAGATTTAAACTGATTATGATTTGTGGGAATAAAATCATAATAATCTCCACCCACACGATTAGCCGGTTTACAACGTGCAGCCAAAACAGCACCAGGAACATTAGGACATTGACGCGGTAAAAGTCGGCGTTGAATCTCAGCACCAATTTCTAATTCTTGATCTAATCGTTCTTTTTTCCTCAATTCTACTGCTAGTTCATCGTTGTCAATAGCTACCGCTGTTTGATCTGCAACTAACCTTACTAACTTTTGTCTAGTTTCTGTCCAACTATATTCTGGATCACGGCTTAAAACATAAAGCCATCCCCTTTCTGTATGTTTAACTATAATTGCTGTACCAAAAATCTGCACATCTGGTCCTAAATATTGATGCATCTGAGCATCTAAAATTCCTGTGGTTGTCAGTGGTACAGAATTAGGTAACAGTGTAATTTGACTTGTAGCATTTTCTAGGGCTTTGCGGATAATTTTCCGTTGTTGACTATCCTGCCAATGTAGCTGCTCTAACCTAATTTGACCATTTGGTTTATAGAGAAATAGGGCGCTACCTTCAGCATCGGTAACTCTGGTGGCCATGAGAGGAATCAGTTCCAAAAACTGATTCAAATTATTGAAACTTCTGAGAGCAAATCCTAAAGAACTCAGCAAATCTTGAATTTTGTTCTGTTCCCGATGCAGTCTAGCCACAAGTTCTTTCAGTGCCACAACTGGAGTGACATCTGTGGTGGCACTACTATTAATTTCGGTGGAGTGAGAAGGAACTTGAGACACAGGTAAATATACTATTGCATTTAATATTAACAGATGGCAGATTTATGATTTATGAGCAATTTTTTATTTAGTGTTGCTCAATCATATTCGACAAGATTAGTCATTTTAGCAAGAGTAGAAAGATTGAGGATGTAATTTTGAACAGTATTGCATTTGCTGGTTTTATTGTTTGCCATTTATCAGGAGTTTCCGGTCATTGTATTTTTAGTTAAACCCTGTCTAGTATAAAGCAGTAATTTTGATAACGCTATAGACGGCTTACAATTTTTTCATGCCTTAATTAGTAATTCATATATCTGGGGAAATAAAACTTTCTTTTAATCAGAGTCGTTGCTTACACCTACAGAGTAAGTCTGGAGATTTTTCGATGAATGGATTTGAGACTGGCTTGTTAAACCGGGTGTTCCTACTGGAGTGAGACAAAAAATATTTTTCATCCTACCTGTAAACTCCAAAATACAAGTAATAAATTGTAAACATTTAACTGGTATATCATAAATTTCCTGAATATTTACTCAGATATAAATTTTCTATATTCAGTTTATTAGCTGATTAGCTATGAAATTTTGAATGGCTAAATATGTAATTTAGCTCAAGACAAAATATCTAGAATCTATAGGAAATAGAACCTAGACTCAGGATACTCTGGATTCTTTCAACCAAAACCTATATCGAGTGTTTTAGTTAAACCATGATAATTTACATCTGTAAATGGTTAAGAGAGAGTATTTGTATGTAATTTTGCCAGTAGAACCTGATAACTAAGTTAGGAGTCATTAGCTACTTTGTTTACACTCATCCACTTGTGTATGAATACCTTTTACAGTCATCAATGAACCTTGTGCTGTATTAGATGGATCATTGGGCAGTGATAAAAATAGCTTTAGTGTGAAATTCTACCAGAAGTTGGCCATTTTTTGTCAAAAAAAAAGAATTATTTTAATTTATAGGAGTCAGGAGTCAGGAGTCAGGAGTCAGGAGTCAGGAGTCAGGAGGCAGAAGGCAGAAGGCAGAAGGCAGAAGGCAGGAGGCAGAAGGCAGAAGGCAGGAGGCAGAAGGCAGGAGGCAGAAGGCAGGAGGCAGAAGAATTTTAGATTTTAGATTTGATTCATGAAATACAATCCAAAATCCAAAATCCAAAATCCAAAATCCAAAATTGTATCACCAATCACCAATCACCAATCACCAATCACCCATTTAAAAGTGCTTCGACAAATTCATAACTAGAGAATGGACGTAAATCTTCAATTCCTTCTCCAGCACCAATAAAGCGAATAGGTAAGCCTAACTGTTGTACAACTGCTAAAGCTACTCCTCCTTTAGCTGTACCATCTAGCTTGGTTAAGACAACGCCGCTGAGTTGGGCAGCTTGGGAAAATACCTCAGCTTGTCGCAGTCCGTTTTGTCCCAAGGTAGAATCTAAAACTAAGAGAGATTCCACATGGGCATTTGGGGCTTTTTTGTCAATAATTCGACGAATTTTACTTAATTCGTCCATTAAGTTTTTCTTGTTTTGCAGTCTGCCAGCGGTATCTACTAATAATAATTCCGTGCCTCGTGATTGGGCGGCGGCGATCGCATCAAATACCACTGCGGCTGGATCTGTATTCTTCCCAGGATTAGCTATCACTTCTACTCCGCTTCTTGTTCCCCAAACTTTCACTTGTTCTACGGCAGCAGCCCGGAAAGTGTCAGCAGCACCAATTAAGCAATTATAGCCAGATTTTTGGGCTAAATGGGCGATTTTACCGATTGTTGTAGTTTTACCAGCACCGTTAACTCCTGTAATTAACCAAATGGTTAAGTTATCTTTTTCTGGGGCAAAGCTGGATCTGGGTGCTGCTTCAATTGGTGCATCTAGCATATCCCGGAGGATTTGTTTCAGGTAGGCGATCGCCTGTTCTGGTGGGGTGACTTCATCCCGCAATTTTTGCTGTAAAGCATCAATAATAAAATCTGTGGCTTCTACACCCACATCAGCTTGTAAAAGTAATGCTTCAATTTCAGTTACAGCAGCTTGATTTAATGGTCCTTGTCCAACAATGGCTTTGAGTTGGTTAAGGATATTGCGCCGAGTTTTATCTAAACCTTGGCGTAATTTTTTCAACCAGGTAATTTCTTCTATAGAAATATCTTCGGCCTTTCTACCTTGTGCTGCTAAAACTTCTGCTGACCATACAAACCCATCATCAAATTCTATAACGGGAATTTCTGCTGCTGTTTCTGGTGTGGTTGAAGTTGATGTTGAAGTTGGTGTTGAAGTTGGTGTTATTTCCGGTTGTGCAACTTCAACCGCACTGGCTATCAATCTTTCCTGTTTGGCTTGCCTTTCTGCTGCTGCCCGTTCTAAAAACGATAAAGTTGCTGGTTGTTGATCACTAACTGGAGTTTCTGGGCTAGTAACTTCTAATTCCTTAGTATCAGATGTTGCTTCTACTGGTGTTGGTACAGTTACTTCTTCTGCTGGCGCTGCTGCGGTTTCTTCAGTAACAGCAGTTGTTTCTATTGGAGTTGGTGTAACTGTTTCCTCTACAGATGTTTCTGCTTTTTCTTCAGTAACATCTTCAGTAACAGCAGTTGTTTCTGCTGGGGTTGGTGTAACTGCTTCTTCTACAACAACTGTTTCTGCTTTTTCTCCAATAACAGATGCCTCTGCTGGTGCAGTTTCTTGGGGCTGAGATTGTTGTTTTTGCTGAATATTTTTATAAGCAGCTTTAGCATAAGCCAATAGGTCCGCAGTATCAGGTGTAGTTTCTGCGGCTGGTTCTGGCTGTGCTTCTTGTGTAGGCTGAGTTTCCCCCTGTGGTTGTGTTTGAGGGGGTTGAGAAGAATCGTTACGGCGGAACCAATTAAAAACCATTGCAGCAATATTATTAGTTATTAGATATCAATTATCAGTTATTAGTTAGCTAGTCAGGAGTCAGGAGTCAGGAGTCAGGAGTCAGGAGTCAGGAGTCAGGAGTCAGGAGTCAGGAGTCAGGAGTCAGGAGTCAGGAGGAGATTTGAAAATTTCTTTGCCATCTCTTGAAATCCCAAAAAATGCACACTTTTTCCGGTATACCCTTCAAAACCCTTGCACTAATTTCTGTGTTTATCAGCCTCTAACCTTTGATATATCAAGGTTTTAGGTTTATTCAGCAAACCCTATTTATTTTGGATTTTGGATTTTGAATTTTGGATTGTTTTTGTTAACTCCAATCTAAAATCTAAAATCTAAAATCTAAAATTTTCTTCCCCAGTCACCAGTCACCAGTCACCAGTCACCAGTCACCAGTCACCAGTCACCTGCTATATCAGTTTAATTTAATTTGCCACTTTTTCCGGAGTGGGAAGTTTTCCAAATATCCTCACTTTTAACGCACTCAAAGATCGGGAAGAAGTGAGGATATCACTCTATGCTATTTGTTTCTGCTCTGTGACACGACGTAGAACACCATTAATAAAGCGATGTCCGTCATCTCCACTGTAGCGTTTAGCTAATTCTACGGCTTCGTTGATGGCAATACTGGCGGGAACTGCCATAAAGTTCATTTCGGCTACAGCAATTTGTAGGATATCCCGATCTATTTGGGCTAGTCGTGTTACTTGCCAATCTACTAAAGCTCCAGAAATTATTTGATCAATAACGTTGCGGTTTTCATCAACGGTGATCACTATTTCTTTAGCATAATTGCGAACTTCCTTATCTTGATTGGCTAACTGAATCAATTCTGGAAAATCAACGGCTGTACCCAATTGGTTGATAGCTGTTTGGGTACAAGTGATCGCTTCTTGCAGCATGGTTCTAGCTGTATTCAGGTCAGAAGCCCGCGTTTGACTGGTTAAAAGGCGATCATTACTGCGTTGCAGTTCTGCGGCTGCACTATTCAGGGTGTCTTGCACTTCTGTAGTCAAAGTGCGGACTGCACCCAAAACTAATTTGGCTACCAGTTGTTCATCTGGCAGTTTCTCTAATTTTTTGGGGTTGACTGGCAGCTGGCTGAGGCTTAACAATGCCAGTTCTCTGGCTATTTGCTGGGGTTTACGACGTTGCATAATGCTGGTTCTGGTTAGGGAAGAAGTAATGAAGTAAATGGGGCAAACTTATTAATATATCAAGTTTGACATATTTTAACAATTAGATTATCTGTTGGTAATTGGTAATTGGTAATTGGTAATTGGTAATGGGTATTAGGACTTACGCAAGATGTGACTGAAAACCTTATTCTTGCGTAGGGGTAATTCATGAATTACCCTCAATACTTGAAAAAGTGTGCATTTTTTTGGATTTTGAGAGATCGTAAAGAAATTTTCCAACCTCCTCCTGACTCCTGTACGGGCGTTCGCGAAGCGTGCTGGAAGCATCAGCATTCGGACGATAAATTATCAATTTTTATCACAGGTTATTTTCCTGTAAGGGCGAAGCATTCGGACGATAAATTATCAATTTTTATCACAGGCTATTTTCCTGTAAGGGCGAAGCATTCGGACGATAAATTATCAATTTTTATCACAGGCTATTTTCCTGTAAGGGCGAAGCATTCGGGCGATAAATTATCAATTTTTATCACAGGTTATTTTCCTGTAAGGGCGAAGCATTCGGGCGATAAATTATCAATTTTTATCACAGGTTATTTTCCTGTAAGGGCGAAGCATTCGGGGGATAAATTATCAATTTTTATCACAGGCTATTTTCCTGTAAGGGCGAAGCTTGAGGGGGATAAATTATCAATTTTTATCACAGGTTATTTTCCGAATGCTTCGCCCCTACGACTCCTGACTCCTATTCCCTCATGAAAGGACTTTTTCAGCAAACCCTAGTTAAGTGTTGTGGTGCGGGCATCTTGCCCGCTAGACTGATACAAATTAAATGTACAACAGCTTATTTCTTCCAGCAAAGTGATGTGCGCCTTGTATGTGTTATGACTGTAGACGCAACTGCTAAGAATCAAAAATAAGAAAAAATCAGGCTTCTTCTACAGAAATAACGTGACTTTTGGGTTCTATGGCTGACACTGCGGTTGGTAAAACCAATGGGGATATGCCATTATTGGGGGCGACTATACCTCCTGAGACTACTATTTTAAAAGCGTCTTCTATAGATATTGAGAGGTTTACTACTTCATCTTCTCGAACCAGTGCATACCATCCAGTGGTAGGGTTAGGTGTGGTGGGGATAAAAACGCTCAACAGCGGTTGATTCATCTGGGTTTGGATATCGCTACTCACTGCACCAGTGACAAAGGCGATCGCCCAAATTCCTTTTCTGGGATACTCTAATAAAACGACACGGCGAAATTTACCATTGGAATCTTTGAGTATTGTTTCTAATAATTGCTTGAGGGTTTTGTATACCTGACCAGCTAAGGGTATAGCTTGCAGTATTCTCTCCCCAAAATCTAGCAACCACTTACCAACTATATTCCGAGCCATCAAACCAATGACTAGGATGCTCAATAGTGGTACTGCCAGTCCAACTAGCAAATTCAATAAATTGACTAATATCGGATGTAGACCATCAAAGGGATTTAGCTGTTTGGGGATTTGGGTGAGAAAGTTTACTACCCAACTGGCAATAGTAATGGTCAGCCAGATGGTAGTTGCTAGGGGAATTACCACCAACAAACCAGCAATCAGGTCATTTTTTAAGTCCTGTTTCAGCCGTTCAATTACCAAGCCCCGATTCTCCTTTTTTTAGGCTACTAAAATTTTTCAACTTCTCTGTAATTGCATTTGACTATGATGAGACAAGTTTAATCGCATCCCATCACCCATAATCAAATGAATAGCTATGGATTATGATATTTGGTTAACCAGTGTTACTTTTCTTTGTAATTCTGGTAAATGATTGTTACCAGTTTCTCAGGTACTATTAATCCTAACGCGGTATCTGACCAGATGCTCAAATTTATCAGATCAAAAGTATAGATTATATTTATCGCCATTTACAACTGGGGATCACAAGGTGAAGGTGGGGATTTTCTGATGACAATTTAAATAACTTTTATTAAGAATATTAATTTTTGGCGCGGAGTCAGGAGTCAGGAGTCAGGAGGAGAATTAAAAACATTTTTTCATTTCTGGCTGCCCACAAAAGTTAAATGCTTCGCAGTGAGTGTCATTGGTCAGTTAGCGACTTGTACTGAGGGAAGTCGAAGTAAGTCGAAGTAAATCCCTCAGTGCTAGTTGGGAAGTGGGAGTAGTTTTAAGGTTTACACTTGTCTGCCGTGAAGCGCGGCTTTTTCAATTTCCAATTGCCTAAAATCCTTTACCTGTAATATTTTCATGTTTATTCAGCAAACTCTATTGAAAATTTACTGATGGCTTAACCTAGTGGGGCTTTAGGTTTACGATTTTGTAATGCACCTATTTCTTTTAATCCTTTTAATCCTGTCCAACCGATGATGGTATAACCAATAGCTAAAATCAAACTGCTAATACCTATCCTTAGTCCAGACATCCAAGCAGTATTTTTTGCTTGTTTTTGAGCTTCTTCCTTACGTTGGCGAATTTCAGTAATTTTTTGTTCTTTGCGTTGGCGAATTTCACTGGTCGTTTGTTGAGCTAGTTGATTAGGATCTGTTTGTTGGGCAAGAAATTTATCCAGTTCTTGGGGGTTGGCTTTAAATTTTTTCAGTAGTTCTTTTTGTTCTGGGGGTAGTTGAGGATTTTCTAGTGCTTGCTTATATCTCTGCTCATCCTTTAATATTTGAGTGAGTTGTGCTTTTACTTGACTTCTAGCTTGTTCTAGTTGAGCTTTAGCTTGATCATTATTTAACTGACTTTGAAATTCAGATAGTTGGCTGTTCAGCCGGGTTTCTGCTTGTTGGGCTTCTTGGTTGGTTTGGTTTTCTAATTGTTGAGCTTCTTGGGAAATTTGGTTGACTCGTTGTGTACTTGCTTGACGGACATTGTTGAGGTGGAAGGGAAAAATTAACAAAAACATTAAACCTAAGATACTGGCAAGTATCATAGAAGGTAATCTTAAATCTAGACCTGAGCGATCGCCTCCAGTCTCTAATTTATCTAACCAATATGCGGCCGATATTATCCCTAAACCCACCAGTGGAACAATTCCCCGATCAACTAGGGCGGTTGTGAAACCTATTTGTATTTGTTTATCAGTGAGACTGAAACCCAATAACAAAATCACAAAATCAACAAAAAACGACAAGATACAAACTATCCCAACTACTTTGAGTATAAGGGAACTATTGAAGGACGAAACACGGTTAACCATAATTTTTGTAAAGTAAGGTTTGGGTCAATAAAGCTAATGGCCATTTATCAGGGTACACTGTTCCCAAACAAGTAAATCTTCTGGACGGTCAACATCTGCTAATGTAGGTAGGTTTACAAAAGACAAATGAAGTTCCTGGGCGATTGTGACTGTTTGTGATAACACTTGATTAGTTCCCCAGGAAATGCTAGTAAACAAGTCTAAAATTGGTTTTTGCAACCCAATTAAGTAATAACCGCCGTCTATAGCTGGTCCTAGCACGAGGTCAGAGGTTTGTAATTGCTCAAAGGCTGATGCTAAAATCTGGGAATTTAGACCAGGACAATCAGTACCAATGATGATTACCTGTTCTGCATTGTTACTGAAAGCATCTACAAGCGATCGCATCATCCGCTGACCTAAGTCCCCTTCACCTTGAGTTTGATATACAAAACCAACACCTAACCAATTTTGCATTAATTCCCAATTACCCCCAGCAAACCGCACTTCCACAGTTATAGCAGATATCTTTTGTAATTCTTGCACCTGTAATATGGTATGTTCAGTCATTTGCTTTTGCAGATCAGCCGCACCAACTTCACCCAAAGCAGGTATCAGTCTGGTTTTGGTCTTCCCTGGTTCTGGATAACGGGTAAAAATAATTAGATGCTGTTTTGGGATATTTAGTAATTTCTGCACAGCAGCGCCCTTTTTCACAAGTTTAAAGTCACAAGTTAAAAAATTGGGAATTGGGAATTGGGAATTGGGAATTGGGAATTGGGAATTGGGAAGAGAAAAATCTTCATTCTGACTCCTGACTCCTATTCCTTAGCAACTTGGTTAATAACAATATTTACCATCTTCAGGAGTCGGATTTTCTTTTGCGGTTCGCAATGCTCCTAAAATTTCAGTAATTGTACTGAATTAGTGAAGTAGGGGCAAACCCCCCGTGGTTGCCCGAAAAACAGGGGTAGGCACGGAGGCGCTACCCCTACTTCCTTGAAAAGTGAAGATTAAGTAGAAAGGCGCGAAAAAAACAGAAGCATATAACAAAAAGCAAATTTGTCTAAAAACCTCTTCCCTGCTGCCTTCTCATCACGACAATTTTTAACCCTGACTACTTAATAGTGATTTAAATTGATACCAGCTTCTTTAGCCATTGCTTCTATACCTTTGCTATCTAGGGTTTTAATCGCTTTGGTAGAGAGTTTTAGTTTCACCCAACGATTACCACCAGGCCACCAAACGCGCTTAGTTTGCAAATTAGCGTGTTGTAAACGCTTGGTACGACGGTGAGAGTGGGAAACGGCCATTGCGTTATTAGCCTTTTTACCAGTAAGTTCACAACGACGGGACATGAAAAACCTCCAAAATTCTATTCTATTTAAGTACAACCTTTCTATTTTAGATCATGAATAAACAACGGCTCAAAAAACTATTAATTGGGGATTTTACTGGGAAGCGGATGATTCGGTCTTTTGTTGTAATCTATACCTTATTTGCGGTCTATGTGTATTTTCGTGCGGATAGCATGATTTTTTTACCCCAACCTTCCAGCTATGAGGATACAAAAGACATTATTAAGCTGAAAACGAGGGAAAATCAGCAAATTTCCGCAGTTTATTTACCAAACCCTACTGCTAAGTACACTATTCTTTATGTTCATGGAAATGCTGAAGACTTAGGACATATTAGAGCAACTTTAAAAAAAATACGGGATGTGGGTTTTAGTGTCTTTGCTTATGACTATCGGGGTTATGGTACGAGTCAGGGAACACCTACAGAAAATGCTGCTTATCAAGATATTGATACTGCTTATAATTATTTAACGGAAGATTTAAAAATCAAACCAGAGCAAATTATAGTTTTTGGACGTTCTGTAGGGGGAGGTTCAGCGATAGACTTAGCAGCAAGAAAACCGATAGCGGGTTTAATTATTGAAAGTACCTTTACTTCTGCTTTTCGGGTAGTTGTACCTTTTCCCATTTTACCATTTGATAAGTTTAATAATTTAGAGAAGATCAAAAAAGTCAAAGTTCCGGTTTTAGTGATGCACGGTAAGTTAGATGATATTGTTCCTTTTGAGCATGGGGAAAAATTGTTTGCTGCTGTCACTACACCGAAACTTTATTTGTGGGTAGAAGATGCAAATCATAATGATTTTTTTGAGGTTGCACAAGAAAAGTATGGTCAGAAATTGAGGGAGTTTGCTGAATTAGTATCTAAAAATTAAATCCTGCTTCTAATTTCTAAAATTTCTAATTCCTGACTCCTGTAAGGGCGTTCGCGAAGCGTGCTGGAAGCATCAGCATTCGGACGATAAATTATCAATTTTTATCACAGGTTATTTTCCTGTAAGGGCGAAGCATTCGGACGATAAATTATCAATTTTTATCACAGGTTATTTTCCGAATGCTTCGCCCCTACGACTCCTTAAAAATTAATTATTCCGCCAAATTCTGCCATCATTTCTTCTAAGAGTTCTTCCATCATTTCTTCTCTGAGGGAACGCAAACTGGATGGACCTTCTAGAAATTCTTTGATGGTAATTTTCTTGTCTCTAAAGTTCTGAATAAAATCACGAATATCAACTACAATTTCAATTTGAGATTCTAATTGCTGCAACATTACACCTGTGGCATCAATTCCGTGTTTAGCAGCTTTGCGAGCATCAGAAACCATTGCTCCTTCAGGAGTATTTTTAGCTAATCTTAGTTCCTGTTTTAATTTCTCATATTGAGTTTTGAGAATTTCATTTTGCTGTTCTAAATTTTTACATCTGCGATTTAAATCATCTTCGTTATTATTATCAATATTTTCCCCTAGCTGATGTTGTCTTTCGATTTCTAATAGTCTGGCTAAATCTCCTTCTTGGTAAGCTTTATTAATTTCTTTCATGATCTCTGTATGAGATTTATGTGTTTCAGAATCTTGTACTTTGTCTGGATGAAAGATTTCTGCTAGTTTTAAAAATGTCTGTCTAATTTTTCGAGAATCTTCACTTCTACTAGCAGAGGTTGATTCAACTTCCTGTTGTGAATCCCAATATTGATTTTGACGATGTTGATGATTGTCTGTTTCTGGGTTTTCAAACATTTCATCTAGTTCAGTATCTTCATCTTCACTTACAGCTTTGGGGCTAATTATTCCTGACATTTGTAAATTCATGTACAGGGATTCTATTTTGTTTTGAGTTTGTTTACCAAATTTTCTAGTAGTCAGAATTTCCTGAAATAACCCATGAATTTCTTGATCTAAATCTGACATTTTTCGGAAACAAGGACTGGCTTTTTGAAATATTTCTGTAGCTAGAGAACGCATTTTTTCAACAAAATTATTGATTTCCGTGCGCTTTTTCTTAATCTGTTTTAATAAGGATTGATGTTCTTTTTCTAGAGATGCTAAATATATATGCAGGTCAGAAAGTGCTAGGGTGGTGGTTGTTGGGGGTGTTGGTGATGCAGACTTGGTTTTTTTAGGCATAAAATTGGGAATGGGGAATTGGCAAGAGTTGATTAATTTAATTTTACAATGCCCCATGCCCAATTATCTATTTAATTGTACTTGGGATATCCAAGCACCGTGAAAACCATAGGGTACTCTTTGGGGAATAATTACTCTTGCAACTGGTTCACCGGTGATATCTTGAGCATTGATAACTACTAATTCAGAAGTTTGTGAATTTTCATCATAAACAAAAGTAACTAACCAACCATCATCTTCTGTGGTTGCATTTGTGGTTGTATTTAAACGAGGTGCAAATACAGTTTCACCACCATAACGCCCTTCTCCAAATTCATGGGTTTGGGTTTTGCCATCTTGGAAATTATACTTAATTACACCATCAAATAAAGGCATAAGACTATTAGCCATTTTGCCAGCATAACCGTATTGGGTTTTTCTCCCTAGCAGGTTTTCGTTAACACGGGGAAATTCTGTGGGTACGTCATCTAACTTTTCTTCCGTGACTGTACCTGTTTTGAGGTGAAAACGCCAACGATGTAAGAGGGGTATATTTGCGGTGGGATCATTTGTTGAGATATTGGTTTCTAATACGGTGGTAGAACTCATGCGACAAGCGATAAGGATGATTTCGTCTTCTTTTTCATAGGCGTTCATGGTGTGGAAAACGTAACAGGAAGGACTCTCAAACCAACGGATATTGCTGTTGTCTCCGTGACGGGGTAAAATGCCAAAACGACTGGGGCGATCGCTCTCAAACATCATCATTGGTTCTCCCCTTTGCATCCGTTCTACACTGAATGTCAGGGGTAAATCCATGAAAATGGTATAATTTTCAGTAATGGCGAAGTCGTGCATCATTACCCCTATTGGTAGTTCAATGGGTACAGTCTGCAATATTTCCCCTTGTGCAGAAACTACGCCATATTGTAAGTACGGGGGTGCAAAGGAATAACCAAAGAACATCATTTCCCCGGTAACTGGGTCTACTTTGGGATGGGCGGTAAAAGGGGAAGTTAGTTTATGATTGTAAGTATATTCTCCTATGGTTTGTAATTCAGGAAGTTGAATATTATGGGGTGATCCTCCTTCCCACAATGCTAAAAATTGTCCAGCGTGCCAAACTAAGGCAGTATTAGCGGTGTTTTTCCCTGGTCCATAAGGGTTGTCCATTTGCGGTGGTTCTAAAAGTCCACTCCAAACAGCTTTCCCTACTTGGTTTTCAATGTTCCAACCTCTAGTACGCACATAACGGTTACGATAAATAGCTTTACCATTGGTAATTTCTACACCGTGTAACATTCCATCACCATCAAACCAGTGATATTGTCCTATGGGTGAATGTTGGGGGTTTGGTCCATTACGAACAAACATCCCGGAAAGGTCGGGGGGTAGTTCACCAATGACTTGGAGGTTTTCTGCGGTAATTTCTTGGCTAACTGGGGCAAAATTCCCATCTAAATAGGCATTTACTAAGGTGGTGGTCATTGTTATTGTTGAGTTTTATAACGCACTTTCTCTAATATAGCTATTTCCCAAAATCTAAAATCTAAAATCTAAAATCTAAAATCTAAAATCTAAAATCTAAAATTGTTATGAGTTTAACTCTTTACCTACTCCGTCACGGTGAAACAGAATGTAGCCGCAATCATGCTTTTTGTGGTTCGATAGATTCAGAATTAACTCCTGAAGGTGTAAAAATATCAGATTTGATATCGAAGCTTGGACATTGGAACTAGGAACAGGAATGCAGGTAAAACCTGATTCAGTTGCTAAAGGTTTACGGGGTATAAAAAACTATTTAGCACACAAAGGGGTTTTACAAATTAGTGATTTGATGCTACCAGAAACACTATCCCATAAAATCTATTTTGCATCCAGTAGCAAGAGAAAAAGATATTATGCGATCGCAGGTGGTATGATTCAATCTAGAGTTGAATTGGGTAGTGCTGTCAAAGCGGGAGATAGGCTGTATCAAATTATCAGCTTTAATAAAGAAGGGAAATTACCTACTATAATTGATGTTGGCACTGAAACTGATGGATTGGTTTATGATATATCAACAAACTAGGCTGTAAATCAAGGTGAGTTTGTCCTGGGAGTGCTTGAAGAATAAATTGCCAGAATTTGGGAGTTAGGAGTCAGAATACTTGTAGTTTTATAATTTTCACAAATTTGTCTTATGGCTGAGATATTTTTGACGTGGGAATGAAAATAGATGCAGTAATAGATTAAACTAAGAATAAGGACATACTCGCACCTAACAATGTGATTCTATGTTTGTGATTCTATGTCTGTTTTATTTTCGGGAAAAAACCAATCTATTTTAATTTGAAAATATAAAGGTGTAATCAAACGTGAGTAATATTGATAATTATAGTTTTACAGTTGCTGAAGAATTTGCGATTCCCCAAGCACCAGCTAATTTTAAATCTGGGTTTATCGGTATTATTGGTCGTCCTAATGTCGGTAAATCTACTTTGATGAATCAATTAATAGGACAAAAAATAGCGATTACTTCACCAGTAGCGCAAACTACTAGAAATCGGTTAAGGGGAATTTTAACTACTGAGAAAGCGCAGTTAATTTTTGTGGATACTCCAGGGATTCATAAACCACATCATCAACTGGGGGAAGTGCTAGTACAAAATGCCAAAATAGCCATTGAATCGGTAGATGTGGTATTGTTTGTAGTTGATGGAACAGCGGTTTGTGGTGGAGGCGATCGCTTTATTGCTGAGTTATTAAGTCGGAGTGAAATTCCGGTAATTTTGGGTATTAATAAAATAGATCAACAACCAGCAGATTCTGAAAAAATAGATAATAGTTATATTGAATTAGCAAGAGAAAATGAATGGCAAATTCTCAAATTTTCAGCGGTGAATGGTGAGGGTTTACTAGAACTGCAAGATTTATTAATTGCACATTTAGAACCTGGTCCTTTTTATTATCCACCAGATTTGGTGACAGATCAACCGGAAAGATTTATTATGGGGGAATTAATCAGGGAACAGATTTTATTGTTGACTCGTGAAGAAGTACCTCATTCAGTGGCGATCGCCATTGACTTAGTAGAAGAAACCCCAACTATTACCCGTGTTATGGCAACTATTCACGTAGAAAGAGATTCCCAAAAAGGAATTTTAATTGGTAAAGGTGGGACAATGTTAAAATCTATTGGTAGTGCTGCGCGTGAACAAATCCAAAAACTAATTGCGGGTAAAGTTTATTTAGAGTTGTTTGTGAAAGTGCAACCAAAATGGCGACATTCACGGGTGAGGTTAGCAGAGTTAGGATATAGGGTGGAAGAATAGAAGATGGGGGAATGGGGATTTTGTCTGAATCAGGATTTTCAGGATATCTTCTTTGCGACTTTGCTCCTTAGCGACTTTGCGCGAAATAGATTTTTGTGTGAATTAGGATTTCCAGGATTTGAGGATTTTCAGGATGTTATTTGATGATGGTTGGTTACGCACAAGTCACTAAATAAATAACGAACCGCAAAGGACGCAAAGGACACAAAGGAAAGAGGTTTTTAGAGAGATTTGTCATTTTCATCCTGTACATCCTTTAATCCTGGACATCCTGATTCAGACAAAAATATCATCCACCCATCATTTTCAATCAAGCAAATATTTGATTTACTGTTAACTTTAAATAGTTTTGTGTGAATTAAGAAATTAAGAGATTTTCTATACCTGTTGTGTTTCCTGCAATAGAGACTTGAATCACTCTACTATATTGTAATCGCCATTGTAAAGCATTGGAAATAGTCAGATAGCCAATTTCTGGAGGTTCACGTAAAATTCTTTCTGCAAGTGTTTCTCTACCAATTTCGTCTAACGGAAAATTTCGTTCTTCTAAAAAAGCGACCACATCATCTTTATTACCATGACGGCGTAAAATTTCTTGTAAACCGTAGCTAGTTTGATAATCTCCAGTACGTTTTTTATCTACAAAAACAACGTTTTGAAAGTTTAGATTTGCAGTACGAGAATTATGGTCATCATTTTTTTCATAACTAAATATTAATAGATGATAACCTAAACCATATACTTTTTGACTGGCATTTTTAAAGGGACATGAAGATTGAGGTTGTCGGATTGAAGTTACTTTTAAATCAACTTCTAAACCAGGAAAATCTATTCCTAACGCTGCACTACCAAGAGTGTAATCATACCTCGTTGATAAATATTGATTAAAAGCAGATTCTACGTAAGTTCCTACAGCTTTTCCATCTGTAACTCCATATAAATTATAAATTGGTGTTGCACTCAGTTCTAAGCAAAAACTACGTGCAGCTATTTTCAACGATTCAAGTGTGAGTAATTCCATATTTTGCAGAATACATCAAATAAAGAGATAAAAAACTAAATAGCTAAAGTTAACTGTTGGTAATTAGATTTAGTAAACTCAATATTTTTTTTACCAATTCTTTTACATACCCATTCTACACAAGCAGGAACAATTGCATTACCAAACAAAGCATATTGATCATAAATTTTTGCTTCTCTACACCAATGATCAGGAAAACCCATTAACCGCGCATATTCAATGTTAGTTAAACGTCGATATTTATCATTTACTTTATAGCGTTCATAGTGTCTGGAAGTAGAAGCAGTTAATGTTGATGCAATACCATTAATACCAAATATTGTATAACCCAGTCTTGAACCTCCATCCTGATTATATAATATCTCTACTCCTTGACAATAACGATTCACAGCCTTACTTTTTTTAATCCTTTCTAAAGTATCAATTGTAAAATCAAATTGAGGTTCTATTGCTGTCTCATCTTGCAAAATATCTTTTAGCATTTTTCTGGGTTTAATATCTGGTAATAGCGACATATTGCGAGTAAACATTTTATTTTTATAAGCAATTCCCCAATTACCATTCTTGCCTTTACTTTCAGCTATAGGGGACATATATTTTTCTATGAGAAAATCTATATCTTCTAGATTTATCAAATCTTTTTGGGTTAAAAATACAGATGTTTTTTCTAAAAAATCACAATTGATATTGACAGAATTAAACTTAGTACCAAAAATAAAAATTCTTTCTCGATTTTGAGGAATACTAAAACTAATAGGACTAATGATTCTCCATTCAATTAAATAATCTAATTCAGATAAGGCATTTAAAATAACTTTGAAGTGATAACCATTTTCCATTGTTAAAAGTCTTTTGACATTTTCCAATAAAAAATACTGTGGTTGTTTTACAGCTATAATTTCCACAATACGTTCAAATAATGTTCCTCTAACCTGATCTCTAACTCCTAGTTTTTTACCAGCAGGGCTAAAAGGTTGACAAGGAAAACCAGCAGTTAAAAGATTATGATTAGGTATATCGGATATAGCAATATTATTAATGTCACCTAAAACAATAGAATCATCACCAAAATTACTCTGATAAACTTGACAAGATAATTCATTAATATCATTTGCCCAAATAGTTTGAATATTAGCAGATTCCAAACCTAAACGAAAACCTCCAATACCTGCAAATAACTCTATAGCCGTTAATAATTCTTGTGTTTTTTCTGTTTTCATTAACTTCTAAAAATAGCTTCGTTTTCTTTGTGGTTCAATGATTACTATAGCAAAGTATGGGAACTAGAAAAACCCAGGAATGAATTAATTTTATCTTTGCGTCTCAACGTCACTACCTTAACAATTCTTAACCCCAAAATCCCAAAAAAGTTTCAACACCCTTTTTTAGCCCGAAATTATTGAGAATGGTTGCGAATGACTCAACGTATTTTCAAGGGTCTTGACTTCTGACAGGGTTGTGTTATGATAGGTTTTATAATAATCCAAGGGAGTAGTATTGTCTGAATCAGAACATCCAGGATTTAAGGATTTTCAGGATAAGAACGCAGATGATCAGAATCAGTATTTAAGAATGTACAGGATATCTTCTTTGCGCCTTTGCGTCTTTGCGTGAGGAAATAGATAAATTTTGTCAGAATCAGGATTACCAGGATTTGAGGATTTTCAGGATGTTAAAGGCAGAGCCTTAAATAATTCATTCCCATACAGAGTATGGGAACGAGAGATAATAAGAGATACAGAGTATGGGAACGAGAAAAGAAAACTACTTAACAGCAGCTAATTCTTTCTTAAAGAAAGCTTGCAAAATATTATCTGCAATTTGCTGACTGGTTAAACCTAAACTAGCCTTAGATTCATCTGGTGTGGCATGATCTACCAAAATATCAGGAACACCAATTCTTTTAACTGGTACAACCACATCCGCATCAAGTAAAGCTTCCGCTACCGCAGAACCAAAACCACCCATTAAACAACCTTCTTCCAAAGTGACAACTCGGCCAATTTGTTTTGCCAAAGGTACAATTAAATCTGTATCCAAAGGTTTCACAAATCGGGCATTAATGACAGTGGCTTCAATACCGTGTTCGCTGAGAATTTCTGCTGCTTGCATACCTGGGTAGACCATTGTACCATAGCCGACAATTAACACATCATCGCCTTGGCGGAGAATTTCCCCTTTACCAATTTCCAACGCTTCCCAGCCTTCTTCCATCAAGGGAACACCGTAACCATTACCACGGGGGAAACGCATAGCGATCGGTCCATCGGTATATTCAATACCTGTGACTGTCATCCGTTGTAGTTCTGCTTCGTCCTTGGGTGCCATTAACACCATGTTGGGAATACAACGCAGATAAGCTATATCATACATCCCTTGGTGAGTTGGACCGTCAGCACCTACAATACCTGCCCGATCTAAACAGAAAAATACAGGCAGGTTTTGAATGCAGACATCATGGATAATTTGATCGTAGGCACGTTGTAAGAAGGTAGAATAAATGGCAGCTACCGGACGCATACCTTCACAAGCTAAACCCGCAGCTAAGGTAACGGCGTGTTGTTCAGCAATACCCACATCAATATATTGGTTAGGTAATTTAGCTTGTAATTTATCTAAACCTGTACCTGTAGCCATAGCAGCAGTAATACCGACTATCTTCGGGTTTTGTTCTGCTAATTTCACCAAAGTGTGAGAAAAGACTTTTGCGTAAGCAGGTGGTTTAGGTTTACTAGAAGGAATAGCTTTACCAGTGGTCAAATTAAAGGGGTTTTGGGCATGATAGCCTACTTGGTCTTTTTCTGCCATTTCATAGCCTTTACCCTTGACGGTGGCTACGTGAACCAGCACTGGACCGGTCATTTGATGTGCTTGTTGGAAGGTGGCGATCAGTTCTTCTAAATTATGGCCATCCACTGGACCCATGTAGGTAAAACCTAGTTCTTCAAAAACTGCGCCAACTTTGGAAACAGCTAACCGTTTCATCCCTTCGGTAATGCGTTCTAGTTCATCACCAACAAAGGGTATATTTTTAAATTGTTCCTCAATGTTATCAGTGAGAAATTGCATCGGGGGACTGAGGCGCATTTTATTTAAGTAGCGGGGAATAGCGCCGACGTTGGGAGAAATGGACATCTCGTTATCATTGAGAACTACCAACAAGTTAGTTTTAGGGAGGTGGCCTGCGTGGTTAATAGCTTCTAATGCCATACCGCCGGTTAAAGCACCATCACCGATCACCGCTACTGTTTTAAATTTTTCCCCTTTTAAGTCACGGGCTAAGGCCATACCCAAAGCGGCGGAAATACTTGTAGAAGCGTGTCCTGCGCCAAAGTGATCAAATTGGTTTTCACAACGTTTGAGATATCCCGCTACTCCGTCTTTTTGTCTGAGGGTGTGGAAGTCGTGGTAGCGTCCGGTAATTAGTTTATGGGGATAAGCTTGGTGTCCTACATCCCAAATTACTTTATCCCGATCTAAGTCCAATGTTTGATATAGTCCCAAGGTTAATTCTACAACTCCTAAACCTGGTCCCAAATGTCCCCCACTTGCGGCTACGGTTTGTAAGTGTTTATCTCTAATTTGTTTGGCTATTTGCTGTAACTGCCGAATAGACAAACCGTGCAACTGGTTAGGATGGGTAATTTCACTCAGGTGCATATTATAAGGTTTTCCTCTCTAACTCTACTTTTTGGCATTAATTGATTTTCCCACTTCCGGGACTATAAAAATCTCACTGTCACCAGTTTTATCAATATAACGTTGACTGGTGATTGGTGACTGGTGATTGGTGACTGGGAAAATACAAATAATTTCTCCCCATCACCCCATCACCCCATCTCTCCGTTAAAATTTCAGTGTAGTGGGAACTATGGGTGTTTCTGCCTGTTTTTGCTGACGTTGCAAATATCTACTTAACAAGTAGGCCATGTCACCGCGAGTCATGGGGCTTAATGGGTTAATATTCCCGTTAGGGTCTGTGTTGATGAAACCTTCTGCTATGACTGTGGCGATCGCCTTTCTTGCCCATGTCGGTATAGAATTTTGATCAGGGTATTTTGATAAAATCTGGTTCACTGTTGCATTTGGAAACTGAAACACTCCGTAAGCTTGGGCAAAAATTGCTAAACCTTCTGCCCTAGTGACTCTTTGGTTTGGAAAAAACATATTTCCCCGATATCCTTTCATAATATCGGTTTTCAGCACTGTTTGAATATCTTGATATGCCCAATGATATTTCGGAACATCTGGTACATTTATGGTTTTTTCTTGTTTAGCTGCTTGGCGTTTATCTAAATAAAATGCTTTGACTAAAATTGCTGCTAATTCTGCCCTACTGATTAATTTTTCTGGATAAAATTTTCCATCGGGTAAGTTATCCATTAATTTTGATTCTACAACTTTTTGGATATAATCTAAATCGCTCTTGTCTGTATTTTCAACAAGATTTTCAATATTATTTTCAATAGAAGGCTTTGGTGTGTTGACTTCCTGGGCAATGACTGGAAATATAGACAGGAAGGTTAATAAGTTCAATGTCCCCAAGGTCAAAATTGCTAATTTCTTCATATCCCAGATTATTGTAATTGTTTATTTTCAGCTTCGTTCTTGGATATTGACGGTTACTGTTTTTTAATGTTTCTGATTTTCCGATAAATCTATAATTAATGTAATTGTAGATTATATATTATTTAACCAATCACCAATCACCAATCACCAATCACCAATTTTGTAGTATATTCGGCTATGAGAGTATTTTTCATGTTGTGAAATTTTCAGGAGTTGAGAATGTCCGTATCAGCAGATCCCGTAAAGTTAATGAAGCAAGAAGTTGGTAAAGCAGCAGCGAACCTAGTAAAATCAGGTTCTATTGTTGGGTTGGGTACGGGTTCAACTACAGCTTACACTATACAGTTTTTGGGCGATCGCCTCAAGTCTGGTGAACTTAAAGATATTGTCGGTATCCCTACTTCGTTTCAGTCGGAAGTGTTAGCAAAACAGTACGGTGTTCCTCTCACCACTTTAGACGCTATTGATCATATTGATATCGCTATTGATGGTGCTGATGAAGTTGACCCCCATAAAAACTTGATTAAAGGTGGTGGTGCTGCACATACCCGGGAAAAAGTGGTAGATTATCTAGCAAAAGAATTTATTGTGGTAGTTGATAGCGGTAAGTTGGTTGACCGTTTGGGTTCTGTTTTTGCGGTACCTGTGGAAGTCATTCCGATGGCTATTACTCCAGTCATTAATGCTATCAAAAAACTCGGTGGTCAGCCAGAATTACGTATGGGTGTGAAAAAAGCAGGTCCTGTAATCACTGACCAAGGTAATATGGTGGTAGATGTCAGATTTGATAGTATTGATGATCCTGTAACTTTGGAAACAACACTGAATAATATTCCTGGTGTTTTGGAAAATGGCATCTTTGTTAACTGTGTCAGTCAGGTTTTAATTGGTGAAGTTATTGATGGTCAACCTGTTGTTCGTCAAATGTAGGTAAAATAAAAAGGGTGGGTTTTTCCCACCTATGAAAAAAGCTCACGCCAAGACGCAAAGGCGCAAAGAAAGTACATGATTTTTATCTAAAATTCCGTGATGTTATACAGAAGATTTGGACGCACAAATTTACAAATGCCGGTGTTTTCCTGCGGGGGAATGCGTTATCAATTTAAATGGCAAGATGTTAAACTAGAGGAAATTCCTCAAGATAATCAGGAAAATTTAAAAGCTGTTATTCATCGCGCTTTTGATTTAGGTATTAATCATATTGAAACTGCTAGGGGTTATGGAACTTCGGAAATGCAGTTAGGGAGAATTTTACCTACATTTCCCCGTGAAAAGTTAATTGTCCAAACTAAAGTTTCTCCTGTTGCAGATGCTAAGGAATTTAGAAAAACATTTGAAAAATCTTTATCATATCTCAATTTAGACTATGTTGATTTATTAGGTTTACATGGTATTAATAATGCCGAATTTTTAGATTATAGTCTTGGTGAAGGTGGTTGTTTAGAGGTTGCTAAGGAACTACAAAAAGCAGGAAAAGTCAGATTTATCGGTTTTTCTACTCATGCACCTTTAGAAATAATTTTACAGGCAATTAATACCAATGAATTTGATTATATTAACCTCCATTGGTATTATATCAATCAATGGAATTGGTCAGCAATTGAAGCTGCTAATAAGTTAGATATGGGGGTGTTTATTATCAGTCCTTCTAATAAAGGAGGTTTGTTATATCAACCATCTGAAAAGTTGGTTAAGTTATGTTATCCATTAAGTCCAATGGTATTTAATGACTTATTTTGTTTAAGTCATCCCCAGGTAAATACATTAAGTATTGGTGCTGCAAAACCCAGTGATTTTGATGAACATTTAAAAACCTTAAAATTATTAGACAAAGCTGATGAAATTTTACCTCCAATTATCGAAAGGTTAGAAAATGCTGCTATAGAAGTTTTAGGGGAAGATTGGGTAAAATCTTGGGATCAAAATTTACCAAGTTGGGAAGAAACACCAGGACAAATTAATATTAAATATGTGTTATGGTTGTTGAATTTAGCTTTAGCTTATGACATGGTGGAATATGGAAAAATGCGTTATAATCTCTTAGGTAATGGTAATCACTGGTTTCCTGGTAATCAAGCAGATAAATTAGATGAATTAGATTTGAGAGGATGTTTAGTTAACAGTCCTCATGCTGAGAAAATACCTCAAATGTTAGCTAAAGCTAATGCAATGTTAAAGGGGAAAGATGTAAAAAGATTATCTCAAAGTTAGTTCACTTATCCCTATTCCTTTCTTACTGTCACCTGTCACCTGTCACCTGTCACCTACTCCCTATTTGTGAAAACTCTAATCATTGATAATTATGATTCTTACACCTTTAATTTATATCAATTGATTGCGGAAGTAAATGGAAAAAATCCCATTGTCATCCGTAATGATGAAGTTGACTGGGAAAATTTGACCAAGATTGATTTTGATAATGTGGTTATTTCTCCAGGACCAGGTAGACCAGAAAAAATAGAAGATTTTGGTATTTGTGGTCAGGTTTTACAGAATATTCAAGTACCTGTTTTGGGTGTGTGTTTAGGACATCAAGGTTTAGGTTATTTTTATGGTGGTAAAATTATCCATGCACCAGAAATTAAACATGGTCGTTTAAGTGAAGTTTATCATAATCATTGTCAATTATTTCAAGGTTTACCATCTTCATTTTTAGCTGTTTGTTATAATTCTTTAGTTGTTGCGGATGACATACCCGAATGTTTAGAAAAAATTGCTTGGACTCCAGAAGGTGTAGTCATGGGTTTACGTCATCGAAATTTACCTTTTTGGGGTGTACAATTTCATCCTGAATCAATTTGTACTGAATATGGAAAAGAGATTTTTAACAACTTTAGAAATATAACAGCTAATTTTTATAATTATCAAATTCCAGAAAATACAAATCATCAAAACGTACTTTTACCCAAAAAACATCAAAATCATCAACAGCAACAATATCAAGTTTATAGTAAAAAATTAGATATATATCCTGATGCAGAACAGGTATTTACACAGCTTTTTGGTGACAAGGTAAATACCTTTTGGTTAGATAGTAGTAGATATGAACCTGGTTTATCTCGGTTTTCCTTTATGGGAGATAATAGCGGTGTTCATAGTTTATTAGTTGAATATCAAACCCAAAATCAAGAAATTAAAATTACGCAAGGTGGTAAAATTACAACTTATCATGAAAGTATTTTTGATTATTTACAACGAGAAATTAAAAATAGATATTGTGTAAATGAGGAATTACCCTTTGATTTTAACTGTGGTTTTGTGGGTTATTTTGGATATGAATTAAAAGCAGAATGTGGAGGAAATTTAGTACATAATTCTGAATTACCCGATGCTATGTTTATTTTAGCAGATAGAATCATTGCTTTTGATCATCAAGAACAAGTTATTTATTTAGTCTGTTTAACCACAGATGAAGAAACTGCAAAAACATGGTTTTTAGAGACAGAATTAAAATTACAAACATTATCACCTATTCAACCAATTATTAAATCTAAACTTAAACCTCAACCACAAGAAAAGATTAAATTTAATTTACAACAGTCTGAAAAAAATTATCTTGAGGATATTCAAACATCATTAAAAGAAATTTATGAAGGTGAAACTTATCAAGTTTGTTTAACCAATAAATTATCTACAGAATTTACACCAGAACCTTTAGAATTTTATCGCACACTCAGAAAAATTAACCCTGCACCTTATTCGGCTTTTTTAAAGTTCGATAATTTCACTATAGCTTGTTCTTCACCGGAAAGATTTTTAAGTATAAATTCCCAAGGTTGGGTAGAAACAAAACCCATTAAAGGAACATTACCCAGGGGAAAAACACCCCAAGAAGATGAACTTTTAAAAGCAAGTTTACGTAACAGTGAAAAAGATCGTTCTGAGAATTTAATGATAGTTGATTTATTGCGTAATGACTTAGGGAGAGTTTGTCAAGTTGGTAGTGTTCATGTTCCCAAATTAATGGATGTAGAAACCTATAGTACAGTACATCAATTAGTAACTACAATTAGGGGTTTATTACGTCCAGAAATGGATGCTATTGACTGTATTAAAAATGCTTTTCCTGGTGGTTCAATGACAGGTGCGCCAAAAATTAGAACTATGGAAATTATAGATAAATTAGAACCAAAAGCAAGAGGTGTGTATTCTGGTGCAATTGGTTTTTTAAGTTGTCATGGTGCAGCAGATTTAAACATTGTGATTCGGACTGCAATTTTAACAGATCAACAAACTTCTATAGGTGTGGGTGGGGGAATTGTAATTTTATCAAACCCCCAAGCAGAATTAGCAGAAATGTTGTTAAAAGCGGAAGCTGTAGTTGATGCTTTAAAGATAATTTGATAATTAGCAACTACTTCTAGCGAAAAACATTAGGCAATAAATAAGTAGCTCCTGTATATAAAATATAAAAAGCGAAGCCAAAAAACAAAGTATTCAAAAAAGTAGCTACGTAGCCAATACACATCAATATTCCATCAGATTCGATGGTTGCGACTGCTAAAATTAACATTCCCACAGCAGGAATAGGATTAGTAGCAGGGGGATATGGGGACATTAATAATATTGCTAACCAGGTTAGACACATCCCATTAAACCGCCAAGTTAATTGATTTTCAGCAATTTTCTGGAGGCGTGGACGGGTGATTTTTTCTAAGATTCTGGTTACACGCTGTAAATTTCGCAACAGTGTTTGAGCAAACCAATCAGGGAATTTAAGGGAGGCAATTTTTTTAGGAAGCCAGGGTGTACGCCTTCCCAGTGCCATTTGTCCTGACATTAATAAGCAAGCTACACCTAGAGGAGTGCTTAACCCTGGTGGTGTTGGTAACAAGAAGGGTAATACCAATAATGCAATCACTAAGCTAAAACCCCGTTCTGATGTTTCTGAAATCACGTCACCCAAAGTCAGAGGTTTTTCAGCTAAATGTTGCAATAATAATTTAATATCTTGAGAAAATTTTAGGGGCATAAAATCCTATTGAATCATCAACCAATACTATAATCACATATTTATCCATTGGCAATTTTCGTAGTTTATTGGTTACGGGTGAATGGATGATGTTGATTGATATTAAATTTCAACAGCTACAGCATCACAAAGTGTATGATTATGTTCACTTACTGAGTATATAGTCATCCGGTTTGATTTCTGAATTTATCTGTGTAGGCAGGCAAGAGGCAATAGTTCGACTTCGCTCACCAACCAGGCACTCATGCAAAAGGCTTTTAGAGAATTTTGGTGTACGGAGTTTTTTTCAATAATCAAATAGGAGTCCTATATTTAATGTTATACTATAGTGATCCGATTTGATTCCTGCAATTATTTGTGTAGGCAGGCAAAAGGGTTTTAGATAATTTCGGTGTAGGAAGTTTTGTTCAATAATCAAATAGGATTCCTATATTGTTTTTACCAATTACCCATTACCCTTTTCTTTAGGAATAACCAACACTTTATCAACTCTATTTCCATCCATATCCATAACTTCAATTCTCATATTTTCCCATTCAAAATAATCCGCTGCTGCGGGAATACGCCCTAAATGAGTAATAACTAAACCGCCTAAAGTTTGAAAATTACCTCTTTCTTCTATTGCCAATTCTTCTATATCAAAAAGTTCAAAAAACTCCTCTACTGGTAACATCCCATCTACCAACCAAGAACCATCTTCTCTTTGCACTGCTTGGGGTTCTTCCTGTCCAGGTTGTGCAGGAACATCACCGACAATTTCACTCATAATATCATTGAGCGTTACTAATCCTTGAATGACTCCATATTCATCAACTACTAAAGCAATATGAGTGGCGGTTTGTTTAAATAACTCTAAAACTTTTAAACCCTTGGTACTTTCGGGGACAAATATGGGTTGACGTAATCCTATTGTTAAATCAAAAGGTTCATGGCGTAAACTCCTGGCTAATAAATCAGTCACAGGAATAACACCTAAAACATGATCAAGTCCCTCTTGACATACGGGATAACGAGAATAGGCACTTTCAGACATTTTGTGACGGTTTTCTTCTGGGGAGTCTTCCAAGTCTAACCAAACAATATCCGGGCGGGGTGTCATTAGAGAACTCACAGGGCGATCGCCTAAACGAAAAACCCTCTCTACCATATCCTGTTCCGCTTCTTCAAAAGTCCCCGCTTCTGTTCCCTGTTCTATTAAAATCTTGATTTCTTCTTCTGTAACTTGCGGTTCTTGAGAAGGTCTAACTCCTAAAATTCGCAATACTGTTTCTGTGGAAACACTTAAAAGATAAACCACAGGAGAAGCTAACGCCGCTAAAGCCCGCATGGGAAGGGCTACAGATGAGGCTATTTTTTCTGGGTTGTTTAATGCTAACCGCTTGGGTACAAGTTCACCCACAATCAATGATAAATAGGTGATGACTAAAACCACCACTCCAAAAGCAATAGGTTGGCTATAATCTGCCAAAAAAGGAACTAACTGAACATATCTCTCTAGCCTTTGGGCAATGGTAGCACCACCGAAAACACCATTGAGAATATTAATCAGTGTAATCCCTACCTGCACCAGAGATAAAAAATGATTAGGAGACTCTGCCAGTTGCAGTGCAGCTTGGGCGTTGAGGTTTCCTTGATTGGCTAGTTGCTGTAATCTGACCTTACGGGCGGAAACTATGGCCATTTCAGACATGGAAAACACGCCGTTGGCAAGAATTAGCGCCAAAATGATTAAAATTTCAATAGTGATAGATGACATTTTGTTTTGGAAGGAGTTCAAGGAGTCAGGAGTCAGGAGTCAGGAGGCAGGAGTCAGGAGTCAGGAGTCAGGAGGCAGGAGTCAGAAAGTAAAGATTTTCCCCCAGTCACCAGTCACCAATCACCAGTCCCCAATCACCAATCACCTAAAATGGTTTACATATAACTACAATCTAGATTTTCCCACTTTTCAAGACTTCTCACGCTAGTAACACTTATGGCTTTTTCTTCTATTGTGCGTGCTTTGACGCGATCGCCTCTCACCACCGAACTAAACACTAAACTCAAAAAACATCAAGAATTGCGGTTAAATGGCATTTCTCGCTTACCCAAGGGTTTAGTTACTTCCGCTTTGGCTCATCATGAGGGTAGGGATTTATGCGTGATCTGTGCCACTCTGGAAGAAGCTGGACGGGTTTATGCCCAAATGGAAGCTATGGGATGGAATACTGTACATTTTTACCCCACTTCGGAAGCTTCCCCCTATGAACCTTTTGACCCAGAAACTGAGTTAAGTTGGGGTCAAATGCAGGTTTTGGCAGATTTGATTAGTGGTCAGTCGTCTAAAAAAAACACAGCTATTATCGCTACTATCGGGGCGCTACAACCACATTTACCACCCCCAGAGGTATTTAAATCTTTTTGTCTCTCTTTACAAAAGGGGATGGAATATGATTTAGATGAGTTTAGTGAAAAAATTACCGCTTTAGGTTATGAACGGGTTTCTTTAGTAGAAACTGAAGGTCAATGGAGTAGACGAGGGGATATTGTTGATGTTTTTCCCGTATCTTCTGAGTTACCAGTCCGTTTAGAATGGTTTGGGGATGAAATTGAAAAAATTCGGGAATTTGACCCCTCTACCCAACGTTCTGCTTTAGATAAGATTAATCAAATTTCTCTTACTCCTACTAGCTTTGCGCCGATTGTTTTAGCAGCATTAAAAAATCATCCCAATTTTACAACTATTGTAGAGACGTTTCATGAAACTTCTCTACAGGAATCGGAATTACAATCATTAGAAGGAAGTAGAAGATTTTTAGGTTTAGCTTTTAATAAACCCGCTTCAATTTTAGATTATTTACCTGAAAATACCCTCATTGCTATTGATGAGGTAGAACAATGTCATGCCCATAGCGATCGCTGGGTAGAAAATGCGGATGAACAGTGGGGAATGGTGACTGGTGACTGGGGACTGGTGACTGGGGAAGAATCTTGTCGTGTTTCTAAAATTCATAAAACTTTTGATGAATGTTTGGCGGAAATTAGCAGTTTTCACAAATTCCACAAGTTATATTTATCAGAATTAGCGGAAGAAAATAGCGGTACTAATTTAGCGAGTAGACCTTTACCTGTTACACCTCATCAATTTGCTAAATTAGCTGAAACCCTCAGACAAGAAAGAGAAAGAAAATTTGCAGTTTGGTTAATTTCTGCTCAACCTTCCCGTTCTGTAGCTTTACTGCAAGAACATGATTGTCCTGCCCAGTTTATCCCTAATCCTCGTGATTATCAAGCAATTGATAAACTACAAATCAATCATACACCAGTTGCCCTGAAATATTCCGGTTTAGCAGAATTAGAAGGTTTCATTTTACCTTCTTTTCGGATTGTTATTGTTACAGATCGCGAATTTTACGGACAACATTCTTTAGCTAATTTTGGTTATGTTCGTAAACGTCGTCAAGCTAAATCTAAACAAGTTGATCCGAATAAATTAAGACCAGGTGATTTTGTTGTTCATCGTAGTCACGGCATTGGTAAATTTATCAAATTAGAAAGTTTGACAATTAATCATGAAACCCGTGATTATATAGTTGTTCAATATGCTGATGGTGTGCTGAGAGTTGCGGCGGATCAAGTTGGTTCTTTGTCTCGGTTTAGAACTAATGCTGATAACCCCCCAGCATTACATAAAATGACGGGTAAAGCTTGGGAAAATACTAAAAACAAAGTTAGAAAATCTATTAAAAAATTAGCGGTAGATTTGCTAAAATTATATGCTGCCCGTTCTCAACAACAAGGTTTCTCTTATCCCCAAGATATGCCTTGGCAAGCAGAAATGGAAGATTCTTTCCCCTATCAACCTACCACAGATCAACTCAAAGCTGTGCAAGATGTCAAGCGGGATATGGAAAGTGAAAGACCGATGGATCGCTTGGTTTGTGGTGATGTGGGTTTTGGGAAAACTGAAGTAGCAATTAGGGCAATTTTTAAAGCTGTTACTGCTGGTAAGCAAGTGGCACTTTTAGCCCCAACGACAATTTTAACTCAGCAACATTATCACACCATTAAAGAACGGTTTTCACCTTATCCTGTGAATGTCGGTTTATTAAATCGTTTCCGCAGTGCAGAAGAAAAACGCAACATTCAAAAACGTCTAGCGACTGGAGAATTAGATATTGTTGTGGGAACACATCAATTATTAGGAAAAGGTGTGCAATTTAAAGATTTAGGACTTTTAGTAATTGATGAAGAACAAAGATTTGGTGTTAATCAAAAAGAAAAAATCAAGAGTTTAAAAACACAAGTTGATGTGTTAACTTTATCAGCAACTCCTATTCCTAGAACCTTATATATGTCTTTATCTGGGATTCGGGAAATGAGTTTAATTACCACACCACCCCCAACCAGAAGACCAATTCAAACTCATTTAGCACCTTTAAATCCAGAAATTGTTAGAAGTGCAATTAGACAGGAATTAGATAGAGGTGGACAGGTTTTTTATGTCGTTCCCAGAGTCGAAGGAATAGAAGAAACAACAGCAAAATTAAGGGAAATGATCCCAGGGGGAAGATTTGCGATCGCTCACGGTCAAATGGATGAAAGTGAGTTAGAATCAACTATGCTCACTTTTAGCAACCATGAAGCTGACATCTTAGTTTGTACGACAATTATCGAATCTGGTTTAGATATTCCGCGAGTTAACACCATTTTAATTGAAGATGCACACCGTTTTGGTTTATCGCAATTATATCAATTAAGAGGACGAGTAGGACGAGCAGGAATCCAAGCTCACGCATGGTTATTTTACCCCAAACAAAGAGAATTATCCGATGCAGCTAGACAAAGATTAAGAGCAATTCAAGAATTTACTCAACTCGGTTCTGGTTATCAACTAGCAATGCGAGATATGGAAATTCGTGGTGTAGGAAACTTGCTTGGTGCTGAACAATCTGGTCAAATGGATGCTATCGGATTTGATTTGTACATGGAAATGTTAGAGGAAGCAATTCGAGAAATTAGAGGTCAAGAAATACCCCAGGTTGAAGATACCCAAATTGACCTGAATCTCACTGCATTTATTCCTTCAACCTACATTACCGATATAGATCAAAAAATGAGTGCTTACCGTGCGGTTGCAACAGCAAAATCTCAAGAAGAATTAAAAGGAATTGCCGCAGAATGGACTGATAGATATGGTGCAATTCCTGTTCCTGCAAATCAACTTTTACGGGTGATGGAATTAAAACAATTAGCGAAAGCTTTAGGTTTTAGTCGCATTAAACCAGAGAATAAACAGCATATAGTTTTAGAAACTCCAATGGAAGAACCTGCTTGGAATTTGTTAGCAGAAAAGTTAACAGACTCGATGCGAAATCGCTTTGTTTATTCTCAAGGAAAAGTAACAGCGAGGGGTTTAGGAGTATTTAAAGCTGAACAACAATTACAGACATTAATTGATGTTTTTTCTAAAATGCAAGGAGTTATTCCTGAAGTAGCTTTAGTCTAGTTTTAGTAGGTTGGGTTGACGCAAGGAAACCCAACATAATTAATATTGTTGTTGGGTTTTTTGGGTTTTTTGGGTTGCGCTATCGCTTAACCCAACCTACTATAAAATAAACATCTCAATTAATTAAATAAAATTCCCATAGAGGTGACAATGGTTGTACAACTACTCAGACACCAATTTACAGTTAAGCAATTTCACAAAATGGCTGAATCTGGTATTTTATCAGAAAATGATCGAGTGGAATTAATTCGGGGGGAAATGATTGATATGTCACCTATTGGTACAAGACACTCAGGTTGTGTTATATTTCTAACAAATTTACTAGCTTTACTATTGGGAGGACGTGCGTTAATTAATGTGCAAAATCCTGTAGAATTAGATGAAATTTCCGAACCACAACCGGATATAGCATTATTAAAACCCCGTCCTGATTTTTATAGAAATGCACACCCCCAACCAGAAGATATATTTTTAATAATAGAAGTTGCTGATACAACTGTAAAATATGATCGCCAGGTTAAAATTCCCTTGTATGCAGAAGCAAATATTCCTGAAGTTTGGTTAATAGATGTTAATCAGAAAATAATAGAAGTATATCGCCATCCTCACCAGGGAATTTATCAAGATATGCAAACTTTAGAGAAAAATCAAAGTTTATCAATTTTCGCTTTTCCTGATGTGAGTATTCATGTGAGTGAGATATTTTAAATAAGTTGGGTATTTGTTTTATTAGCAATGAAGGTTATGCACTTTTAATTACCGGAGAGGAATAGTTTTTCAGTCAGTTAATTAAGACCTTATCTTTGGGCAACTCGCATTAACAGAAATAGACCAACTCCCAAACCAAACAAGTTAGGCAACCAAGCACCGACAACGGGAGAAAGAATTTCTGCCTGTGCTAAAGCCCCAGAAACTGATAATAATAAGTAATAACTAAAAATCACGATCACACTAATACCAAAACTCGTACCTCTACCAGTACGTTGAGGTATAGTTCCCATCGCCGAACCCACTAAACCAAAAATAATACAAACAAAGGGAAAGGCAATTTTTTGTTGAATTCTTACTTCTAATTTTCTAATTCTTTGGGGATTACCTGCTAAACGTTCAATTTTTAATTGTTCTAGGGCTTGAGAAATATTCATTTCTCCATAATCTCGACTATTTTCTGCAACATTTAAAGGCGTGCGCGGAAGTTGCAATTGTTGATGTTCAAACCGCAAAATATTCCGATAAGAACGGTCTGGTGCAACTAAATAAATTGTACCATTATAAAAATCCCAAACTTGTTGAGCAGGATTCCATGCAGCGGATTCGGAAACTAAAATTTGATTAACTCCTTCTCTAGAACGGTCGATAATTGTTAAACCTTTCATTTGCTTACCGTCAAATTGATCGGCATAAAACAAGCGAGATAAGATTTTATTTGTGCTACCATCTGCTGCTTTTTCTTCCCGGTATTCAGGATAATAAATATTTTGTTGTTTAAATGATGGTTTGTCTGATTGCAGTGCTTGTTCTAAAGTTCGAGTTGCTTCATAATTGGCGGCTGGGGCTATTTGTTCATTAAATACATAAGTCATACCTGTGACTAAACTACTTAATAAAACAGCAGTGAATACCATCCGATAAACACTTACACCACATCCCCTTAAAGCAATTAGTTCACTTTCACTAGATAACTTGCTGTAAGTCATCAACGTAGCGAGTAAGGTGGACATGGGGAAAGAATAAACCATTACATAGGGTAATTTTAAGACAAAAACCTTGAGAGCGATATTAATTGGTAGTCCAGATTCTACGACTTTTCGTAATAATTCAAATAAACTATCAATGGCTAAAACTACAGAAGTAAATGCCCCAACTCCAAATAAAAAAAGCGGAAGTAACTGCATCGCCAAATAACGATCCATGATCGAAAAAGGCAGCAGTGAATTAAGGGTATAGAAAGATTTAATTTGCTTAGATGCCATAAGAGAAATTAAAAATAAAAATTTCAGGACTCAGAAGTCGTAGGGGCGAAGTAGGGGCGAAGCATTCGGAAAATAGCCTGTGATAAAAATTGATAATTTATCATCCGAATGCTTCGCCCTTACAGGAAAATAGCCTGTGATAAAAATTGATAATTTATCGTCCGAATGCTTCGCCGTTACAGGAAAATAACCTGGGACAAAAATTGATAATTGGTCGTCCGAATGCTGATGCTTCCAGCACGCTTCGCGAACGCCCGTACAGGAGTCAGAAGTCAGAAGAAAAATAATTATTACCAATTACCTATTCCCTATTTTTAAACATTAAAATTATCACCTAAATAATATTGTCGAACAAGGGGATTATTATAAAGTTCATCGGCAATACCAAAAGCGAGAATTTGCCCTTCCCGCATAATGTAGGCACGATCAGTAATAGCGAGAGTTTCGCGGACATTGTGATCTGTAATTAAAATGCCCATACCGCGATCGCGCAGTTGTGCTACAATTTGCTGAATTTCTGAAACTGCTATAGGATCAACTCCGGCAAAGGGTTCATCCAAAAATAAAAATTTTGGACCTTGTCTACCTGCTGCTAAAGCCCTGGCTAACTCTGTCCGTCGTCGTTCACCTCCAGAAAGTTGAATACCTTTACTATTGGCAACTTTTTCTAAGCGAAACTCTGTTAATAAATCACCCAACCGGCTTGACCATTCCCTACGTGGCACATTAGTTTGTTCTAAAACCAAGAGAATATTATCTATAACAGACAGTTGCCGAAATACACTAGCTTCCTGTGCCAAATAGCCAATACCCAATCTAGCTCGTTTGTGCATTGGCATTCCCGTAATATCTAAATTATCTAACCACACCCTACCCTGATTAGGTTTTTCTAAACCTGTGGCAATATAAAATGTTGTGGTTTTACCAGCACCATTGGGTCCAAGTAAACCCACAATTTCACCTTGGGCTACAGAAAGATTAACGCGATTGACAATGACTCGCTTGCCATAAGATTTATGAATATTTTCTAAAACAATTTTCACTATTCGCGTTTTTGTGGTAATGAATACTAATTTTAACGCTTGAGGGGTGGTGTTCTGGGCGCTGGTTTAGCGGTTTGTCCACTCATATCACCATCATCCACCATGTAAACAGATTCTACCTGACGATTGGACTGAGGTAAGGCGATAAATCGACCTTCGTCAATTAAATAAGTGACTCTTTCTGCCCTAATACTGTTATTACCTTGTTGCAAAATATGGACGTTGCCACTGAAATCAATGCGTCGTTCTTTGCTAAAGTATTGTGCTTGGGCGGCTGTGGCTTGTATTTGACGTGCAGGATACAACATCTGCACGTTACCGCGAGCAGTGATTACTTGAGCTTTAGCATCATATTCTTGGACATCCGAGCGAATAGTCAGGGGGCGGTTTCCCCCAGAAGATTGGGCTGTAGCGGTGGGAAGTTGGTTAGTAAGGGTTATTGTACCCAAGAGGGCTACAGGCAGCATTACAGCTAATCCTAAACGGTGCATCTGTGATTTTAGCAAGTGATAGGGAGTTATCATAGTAATTTGTGATAGAAGTTTTTCAGGTTATGGCAGGTGACTGGGGACTGGGGACTGGGGACTGGTGACTGGGGACTGGGGACTGGGGACTGGTGACTGGTGACTGGGGACTGGTGACTGGGGACTGGGGACTAGTGGCAGATTTACAAACGTGTTTGTTTCCAAGTTTGTTTCCAAGTTTGATCACAAGTTTTATTATCTGTTTGTGAACTACCATTTTGGCAGTTGCTTGATATTCTAATTTGGAGGTTTGACGGTTTCCTGCATCCAAAGGTTTCTTTATTGGTAGGGTTTCACCTTGCTGATGCCACCAAATATTTTGACTCTTGTACGGGTTTAGCATTGCTAAACCCCTACTCACTCCTGAAAACTGCTATTCTTTGATCATAGAAATTTGGGGTAAAGGCAAGGCTATATTTTCACCCACATCACCACCAGCGATTTTTTCTATATCAACTTGTTGAAGTGCCTTTAAAAACTCCACACTCTCAAGTAATAATTTTTCCACATTGATACCGCAATAATAGTCTGGGTAACGACGGAGACGATTAGAACCTTCTCCTAATAAGATCATTGCTCCTCTTATGTTGCCATTACCCAGGTGATATAAGGCTACAGCAATTTGCAAAATACCTTGATACAAAGTTTTATCTGGCTCTGTTGCTTCAATCCACAGAGCTTCTAGGGTGTCATGACAAGCGTAGAACTGTCCAGAGTTGAACTGTTCTACTCCTTGCCAAAACTCTTGGGGCAGGTTTTCACTCATCTACTATTAACCCATACTATCCCGCACTTCTTTGATGGCTTCCATAGAGATTTCTTGTTTTTCACCAGCAAAATCATTTTCTGGAGTCAGGAATAGCATACAGTGACATTCTTTGCGTTCTCGCATGGGTACGCAGGGACAGTTCCAATAAGCTGCGTTAACTTCCGCTTCTTTATCTTCATAGTGACGACAAGGACACAAAGGCGCACCGAGATCGTCTTTATGTTTGGCTAAACCTTCGATAACAACTGCTGTCACGGAAGATTCAGAACAAAAGAAAGTTCCAGTGCGTTTGGCGTATTGTTCGGAAAAATGACGCATTGCCTCTAAGCTTTTATCACTGGCTTTTGTGCTAGGTTCTGAATTTATCATTGGATCGGCTTTGATAATTTAAATATTTCCTTGCATTGTACAACAGGCTGGATGTAGGGAACAGGGGACTGGTGATTGGTAATTGGTGATTGGTAATTGGTAATGGGGTTATTTACTTCCCCTACCTCCTGACTCCTGTACGGGCGTTCGCGAAGCGTGCTGGAAGCATCAGCATTCGGACGACCAATTATCAATTTTTGTCCCAGGTTATTTTCCTGTAAGGGCGAAGCATTCGGACGATAAATTATCAATTTTTATCACAGGCTATTTTCCGAATGCTTCGCCCCTACTTCGCCCCTACGACTCCTGACTCCTGCCTCCTTAATAACTTAATGGTTTTTGCAGTTGCAGTTGCAGTTCTTGTTCACTTTGCAAAATGATACCGGGGTAATCTCTATTAATGACAGTGTGTTCTGGGGATGATTGGGTATTTTCCCATAACACCCAACGACTACCTTGGGGTAATTTAGAGATGGTGAGGGGGTTTTGAGTCAGCCAAATTAAAGGATGGTTTTCTGGTGGTGTATTTGCTTCTTCTAGGGGGTTGGTTGCTGCTAAGGTTTCGAGAATGATGGTATCACCTTTGACTACTCCTGTGGCTGCTGTCCAAAGTTGTACTTGCAGTTTTTGTCTTTGTGCGTAAAAATACAAGGATGCAGCGGCAATGACAGCTTGTTAAAATTGCTCTTCTTGCCATTTGGCGGCAGTATCAAGGGCAATTATCACTTCTGGTCCACCTGTAATAATTTCTAATTCTCTTACTCGTAATTCTCCGTAACGAAAACTAGCGGAAATGTACAGTATTTTGAAGTTAAATAGGACTTACGGAAGATTTGACTGAAAACCTTATTCTTGCGTAGGGGTAATTCATGAATTACCCCTACTTTCGTTCTCTTTTGCGTAAGTCCTGTTAAATAGGAAATTTGTGAGAACTAGAACTGCGGTATATTATTAAGATATAGGACGGAGGTGGAAGATAAATTTATGCAGTTAGTCAGCCAGGAATATATAGAAATTGCTGCTGATGTGCGGAGTGGAAAACCCCGTATTGCTGGTACTCGTATAGCGGTAGAAGATGTAGCAGTGCTGCATTTAAAGCTGGGGTATTCATTGGTAGAGATAGCTGGTAAATATGATCTATCCCTGGCATCTGTTTATGCAGCAATGGCTTATTATTTTGATCATCGAGATGAAATTAATGAACGTAAAGTACAAGAGGATGAATTAGTTGAGGTATTTAAACAAAATCATCCTTCACGTCTTCAAGAGAAACTGAAACAGTTGAGAAATGAGTGAAAAAATTCGCTTTCATTTAGATGAAAATGTTGATCCTGCGATCGCTCTTGGGTTGCGTCGTTATGGAATTGATGTGACAACTACTAACAATGTGGGATTACGCACTCAATCAGATCAAGCACAGTTCAAGTTTATTCAAGAAACACAGCGAGTTCTGTTTACCCAAGATGCAGATTTTTTGATTATTGCTAGTAGTAGGTTTGATCATCCAGGGATTACTTACTGCAAGAAAGAAACTCGTTCAATTGGTGAAATTATTGAAGCTTTAGTTTTGATTTATGAAGTGATGACACCGGAAGAGATGTTGGGATATATTGAATTTTTGTGAAATAAAATAAATGTTGATAAGCTGACATATTAAAACATGGTAATTTAAATTACAAAACCAAAATAGTTTTTAAAAACATGAAAATTATCACAATTAATATTTTGTTTAAACTGAATTATTGGACACAAAGACGAGATTTATTGGTTGAGGGTTTAAAAGCAGAAAATCCTGATATTATTGCTTTACAAGAAGTTAGTTTAACAGAAGATACTGCTGCTTGGATTGCAGAACAATTAAATATTCCTTATATTTATAAAGCTGTTCCTCAAGATGTCAATAATAGTGATTTACCCTTTGGTTTAGCTATTCTCAGTCGTTTTCCGATTACAAAAACCGCAGCATTGAATTTAGAACATCAGGGAAGAATTGCTCAATATGCACAGGTTCAGTTAAATGATAACACATCAGTTGTTATTTGCAATGGTCATTATTTTTGGCATCCTGGTTCACATAAAAAACGCAATCAACAAATAAAGTTAATGTTAGATTGGTTAGCGGAGTTTGGTGAGGAAGTACCTGTTATCTCTGTGGGAGATTTTAATGGTACTCCTGATACTTCGGGAATTAAATTAATTAAAGAAAAATATCGGTCAGCTTATGAAGTATATCATGGAAGTGAGCCAGAATATACTTGTCCCACACTTTTAGGTCAAGACAAACTGAGTTGGATGAAGAGATTAAAATATTTTTGGAGACGTTTGATTTTTGATAGAAGTTGGAAACCTTGGAAGGGGACTTTAGATTATATTTTTATTAATCAGCGTTTACAGGTGCGAGAATGTCGAGTTATTCTGAATCAACCAGCAGCGAATAATCGTTATCTTTATCCTTCGGATCATTTTGGGATTGTTGCAGATTTGGAAATTGTTGATAGTTCGATTTTTTTATTTCACGCAGAGACGCGGAGGCGCAGAGAGAGATTAAGAGGTATTATTATGTTAGAGATAAGGGTGGAATTATGACAATTATTAGTGATTTAAGCATATAATCTTACCATCAGTCATCCTCATTTTGAGCAGTGATGATCAGATCAATTTCTGAAGAATATTGTTCATAATAATCCCAAGCTGCTGTTAAATCTTCCGATGTCAAACTTGGATAATTTTGCAGCAATTCTACATCATCTGCTCCCTGTTGTCTCAACGACACTAACACCCATACAGGAATACGAGTATTACGAATCCGCGCATGGACACCACAAATTCCCGGAGTTTTTTCAATAGCATGAGATTGGAGACGACTTTCTAAAAGTGTTCTTTCTTCTGGGGAAAGTGCCTCAATTACTTGTACCAGAGAATTAACTAATTGTTGATTCATATTATAATGTGAAATAAAACAATATTCTGAAATTATAACTGCTCTCTCACCCAATTCCTAAACCTCTTAATAGTTGCATTCCTCCCATTAATTCCACTACTTTCCAAATATCGAGGAATCATATCAATCAAAGGTAAACCGGGAAAATTCAAACTTGACTGAGACACCACATAATTACCATCTACTAAAATATTAATTTGCAACTTCCCATTTTCAAACCTCCATAACTCTGGAACTTTTAAAGCTTGATATATATTCGGATGAGTGCGAGAAGTAACATCAATTTCTAAAGCTAAATCTGGAGGAGGATCAATTGTTAAATCTAACCTTTTCTTCCCCCTAACTAAAGCCTCATTTTGAATATAAAAACATTGATCAGGTTCTATCCCCTTTTGCATAAATTGATTTTTAAAAGTCGTAGAACCAAGACTGAGAAATTCAATATCTAATTCTTCTAATAATGCTTTAATTAAATCACTAATAATTTCCTGATCAAATTCATGTTCTGGTAAAGGAGTCATAATTTCTAATATTCCCTGATCATAAGCAATTTTCGCAGCACGATGTTCTCCCAACTCCTCTAAAATTGCTTCCAATTCTGTCCAAGTGACATTTTCTAATAAAACCCTTTGTCCTGGTGGTACATGAATGCGCTTTAATTCCAACAACATCCTTTCCACTCCTTAAACTGAATAAATCTATCTTACCCCATCAATAACATCTTTGCGCGAAACTTAACCTTTTTTCTCTCCGCGTCTCTGCGTCTCTGCGTGAGAAAACTTTTTAAAACTTTTTTAAAACTCTTATATCAATCCCTTGGGATTTTAACTAAATTTACCAGAAACTCAAAACACTGTCAAGAGCGATCGCCGAAAAAACCAAAACTCGTTAAATTAATAGAAATTAATATTAATAATATTGAGAATAGAGAGGGGTTTATTGACACAAAACTTTTTTTCAGGTATTTCGGGAGATCAGATTTACGTGAAATTAAATCTCAAGATTATATTTTATGCTTGATTAATTTGACTATTAAACAACTTATTTAGGTGATATTTTAATTTCCACTTTTTGATTTAAAGCTGCTGCAATTCGAGCTAACATAGACAAAGAATGTCCCTCATAATCTGCATCTTCTAATCTAGCAATCACTGACTGAGTAGTACCAACTAAATCAGCTAACTGTTTTTGAGTTAGTCCAGCTTGTTTCCGAGCATCGTAAATTATTTGAGATACTTGAGCATTTAATGAAGATTCTCTCACCATCTCTTGTAATTCTGGATCTTCCTTCATCATTTTGTGAATAATTTTCACTGCATCATTAGTTTTCTTCATCTGCTTCTTTCTCTTGTTCAGTATAAGTATGAATTTCTGGATTGAGTACAAATAAATTCTTATATTTTAATGCTAAATCAATGTCTTTCTCTGAAACTTGATTATCTTCTTTAATCATGGCATGAGCTAAAATCACCACATTTTGTCCATGAAAAAAATAGAGGATTCTATACTGTACTTTAACGTGCTTCGCTCTTAACTCATAAATCCCATCTCTCAAAAAATCTGCTGCTGGTCTTCTTAATTCAAAACCATACTCGGCTAATTGTTCAATTCTCGCAATACAGTTTGCATATCCTTTGCGATCTTGTTTGATTAGTTTTTTCAACCAATTTAAAACAGGAACTTCTCCTCTATCGTCCTGAAAGAAAATGATTTGCGTTTCTGGCATTGTTGAGGATGGATTTACGTTTATTATTGATTATATAGCAAAAATGCGATTAATACTTTTACTCTGTTAACCTTTCTTCTCTTTGCGTCTTTGCGTCTTTGCGTGAGAAAAATTTTTAAAACTTTCTTAAAACTCTTATATCAATCCCTTGGGATTTTAACTAAATTTACCAGAAACTCAAAACACTGTCAAGAGCGATCGCCGAAAAAACCAAAACTCGTTAAATAATTGAGAACATTATCAATAATATTGAGAATAGAGGGGGGATTATTGACACAAAACTTTTTTTCAGGAATTTATAATAGAACGCAGATAAACGCAGATACATACAAATAAAAAATAAGGGTGGGTTTAAATTTCCCACCCTGGATAAATTAGCGTTTAGCTAACTTCTTCGCCATTTTGCGGAGACGAATAGATTGGGGAGTTACTTCTACCAACTCATCGGGTCCGATGTACTCCAATGCTCTTTCCAAACTCATTTCTACAGGTGCTTGCAATTGTACGAGTTCATCACCACCGGATGCACGGTGGTTAGTTAACTGCTTGGTTTTGCAAACGTTCAATTCTAAGTCTTGAGGACGGTTGTGTTCACCGACAATCATGCCTTTGTACACCTTTGTTCCAGGAGTAATAAAGAATGCTCCTCTATCTTCAGCGTTCTTCATGGCGTAGAATGTGGAAACGCCTTCTTCAAAAGATATCAGAACGCCTTTGTTACGGGCTTCAATATTTCCTGTGATGGGACGATAATCAAGGAAACTGTGGTTCATGATACCTTCACCACGGGTCATCCGCATAAATTCACCACGGAAACCAATCAAACCACGGGCAGGAATCACAAATTCTAATTGTGTGCGATCGCCAACACCGGGTTGCATATCTTGCATTTCCCCTTTCCGTTGTCCTAAACGTTCAATACAGCTACCTACTGCATCGCTGGGAACGTCTAAAACTAATAATTCAAAAGGTTCGCAAGGTTGGCCACTGACTTCGCGGTAAATTACTTGAGGCTGGGAAACTTGGAACTCGTAACCTTCCCGACGCATGGTTTCAATTAAGATACCCAGGTGTAATTCACCCCGTCCAGAAACGTGGAACTTATCAGGGGAGTCGGTTTCTTCCACTCTTAAAGCTACGTTGGTTTCTAATTCCCGGAACAAGCGATCGCGCACTTGACGAGATGTAACCAGTTTACCTTCTTGACCTGCAAAGGGTGAATCATTTACCCAGAAGGTCATCTGTAAAGTTGGTTCATCCACTTTAATTAGTGGTAACGCTTGGGGTTCATTAGGATCGGTAATAGTTTCACCAATGTAAGCATCAGCAAAACCAGCTACCGCCACAATATAACCAGCAGAAGCTTCTTCTAATTCCACTCGCTTCAAGCCTTCAAATCCCATCAACTTGGAAATTTTCGACTTGACAATATTACCACTTTCTGTTATCAAAGCTGCTTGTTGTCCAGCGCGGATCGTACCGTTATGGATTCTACCAATAACAATCCGTCCCAGATATTCAGAATAATCCAGGGTGGTAACTTGCAATTGCAGAGGTTTGTTAGCATCACCCACAGGTGCGGGAACATGACGGAGGATAGCCTCAAACAAAGGCTGCATATCTACCGCTTCTGCTTCCAAAGTTTCCTTGGCATAACCAGCCATCCCGGAAGCGAACAGATAAGGGAAATCACACTGATCGTCATCTGCACCTAATTCCAGGAACAGATCCAAAACCTTATCAACGGCTACATGAGGATCAGCCTTAGCGCGGTCAATTTTGTTGATAACAACAATAGGACGCAGACCTTTTTCTAAAGCTTTTTTCAGTACAAAGCGGGTTTGGGGCATTGGTCCTTCGTTAGCATCAACAATGAGAATGCAACCATCAACCATGCCTAATACCCGTTCTACCTCTCCACCGAAGTCAGCGTGTCCAGGGGTATCAACAATATTGATCAGGGTATCTTTATATTTAACCGCCGTATTTTTGGAAAGAATAGTAATTCCCCGCTCTCTCTCCAGATCATTGGAGTCCATCACACAATCCGGAACGTCTTCGCCTTCGCGGAAAATGCCGGACTGTTTGAGGAGAGCATCAACCAGGGTGGTTTTACCGTGGTCAACGTGGGCGATAATGGCGACGTTACGAATTGGGAGCGTCATAAGAGCGTTGTTGTGTAATTTAGGGTTTTTAGATTTAATAGCTTAGTTAGCTTAGGGTTTGGTTGTTTTAACAGAAGTGGGGGTTTTTTGCCAGTTCTGTAACGAACCTTTAATAATTCTAACTCAATTGTCACAAAAATTGTTATTTTGACAGGAAATAGCAAGAGTGTTTTTGAGGTTTAGGGGTGGTTATTGGGGTTATCAATGACTAAACCTTCGGAGACTGCGGCATTATTCAATTCTTGATCAGCAGATACAAAAGTTAATGGATGCAAATTATTGGCTATGCAAAGATCATTAATAGCTTTAGCAGCAGCTAACTGAACTGCGTCATAACCCCGCAAACCGTGTTTTTCTGCTAAGGTCATGGCTGAATTAATAATAGTATCTGTAATTTCAATTACTTGATATTCAGATTGAATATCATTTTTTAATTGGGAATAAACTGTTGTAGCATCTGAAGATGAGATATTTCCACCCCTTGCACGTCTACTAATTGCCGCAGTAATTTCCACAGCAGTAATAGCACCAATAAATACATTATTTTTGAAATTAGGATTACACAAACTCACAACCCAAGTTGAACCTATTTCCGCAACATAGCGTTTAACTAAAGCACTACTATCAAAGAAATAAACAGTCATTTAGCAGCGTTCCTCAATGATAGTTTGAGAAACAGGTTTACCCTGTACTTGAATGAGAGTTCTTTCCTGTGGTTGGGGAATGGGTTGTTTAATTTCTTTCACCAAACCAGAATTTACAAGTGCTTGATAAAATTTTGTGGTTTGATCAGCTTGTGCTTTGTCAGTCAGATATATGTGAATAATCTGATTAAGCTGCTGTAGTTCATCCTGTTCTAAACTATTTAGCTGGTTAATAATTTCATTCAGAAGCGTTTGTGGCATAGGTTCTTAGTTTGTCACATCAGGATTTTCTATTATTTTAAACCGCCAAAAAGTATTCTCATAATAGTCATAATAGAAGTTAAGTGTACTTGAGATTTTTTAGGCGGGGGTTTTTGCCAGTTGTGTAAAGAACCTTTAATAATTCTAGCTTAATTGTTACAACAATTGTGATTTTGAGAGAAAATACCAAGAGTGTTTCTTGGGGTTCATCGTCTAATCAACAGATTTTTCAGTAAAAATGTACTAAAAAATGAATTTAAAGTATAATAAATGGAGTATGTATTGTGTTTAATTTGCGAGTGTGATTATGATTGATTGTCTAACCGTAGCTCGCTACTTCATTATTAAAGCTTACCAAGACGGCATAGAAGCAGAAATGACAAATATGAAAGTACAAAAGCTGCTTTATTATGCCCAAAGTTTGTATTTAGCCATGTATGATCAACAATTATTTCCCGAAGAAATACAGGCATGGCGTTATGGTCCAGTTTGTCCACCTGCCTATAGATTTTATAGCGAATTTGAAGCTAAACAATTACCTATTCCCAGTCAAGAATCATTATCAGAAATATCTGAAGATTACAAACAACTTTTAGAAGAAGTATGGGAATATTTTGGTGGTTATCATGCTTATCGTTTAAGTGATATGACTCACTTAGAATTTCCTTGGAAAAAAGCACGTCAAGGTTTACCACCTCAAGCTGCTTCCACCACAGTCATTTTATTAGAAGATTTAAAAGCATTAGGACATGAGAAATTAGATCAGATAGAAAGAGATCATCCATTTTACAAAGATGTAATGAGACAAGTTTTAAAAGATGCTTGTAATTCAGAAACATCAAATCGTGTTAAAAAAGGAGAAGTGCGTGACTGGCTTAACTCCCTTCTCGATTGAAAAATCTGATAATTTTCAGCGTTCTTTTAAAAAACTTGCCAAAGCTTATAGGTCTGATTTTGTCGAGTGTGTGGCACAAATTTTAGAAGATTTAATTGATGATCAATATCCGATAAATTCTCGCTATGAACCTTTACCGGGAAAAAGCGATAAAGTTAGCCAAATGCAATCATCCCCATATCGTGAAAATTTACGAAGTTATAAATGAGGATGATTTGTGGTGTATGGTGATGGAATATATTGATGGGGAAAATTTAGGAACTTTAGTAGAAAATCACGGTGTTTTATCTGAAGATATAGCATTAAAATACATTCAGCAAATAGGAGAAGCATTAACCGTAGTTCACAATAATGGATTATTACATCGAGATATAAAACCGCAAAATATAATGATACGTTCTGGGAAATCAGAAGCAGTATTAATTGATTTGGTGGAATGGAACAGCTAAGATAACTATTAATGGAAAAATTCACTCTGATAAAACTACAATAATAATAAAAGAAATAAAAATTTTATCTGGTTATTGGAGACTTGGAGAAAATCAAGGTTATTTATCATCTGATAGTAAGCAAATATCTGGTACTGGGAAAGATAGAAAAGGTTCTTATTCATGGTTATTGAAAAGAATTGATTAAAAAAATATTAAAATTGTGAAAAATAAATCTCTCTTCCTCTCCTCTTCTTCTTCTTCCTTCGTGTCCTTTGCGTCCTTCGCGGTTCAATCCTTTCAAACCTCAACACCAAACGGAAAATACCCATTTAAAAAATGCTAACAGAAAGATTCACCCAAGCATTAACCTACACGCACCAACTCCACGCAACCCAGATCAGAAAAGGTTCAGGAGTACCCTATATTAGCCACTTATTAGGAGTAGCCAGCATAGCCTTAGAATATGGTGCAAACGAAGAAGAAGCGATCGCCGCATTATTACATGATGCCATAGAAGATCAAGGAGGAGTAGCCATCAGAGCAGAAATTCGTCATCGCTTTGGAGATAACGTCACCGCAATAGTTGACGGATGCACCGACGCAGACACCAACCCTAAACCCCCTTGGAAAGAACGCAAAGAAAAATATCTCGCTCATATTCCCACCGCTTCCCCTTCCGTGTTGCTGGTTTCCTGTGCTGATAAAATTTATAATGCTAGATCAATTCTTAAAGACTATCGTTTGATGGGTGATGCAGTCTGGGAAAGATTTAAAGCAGGTAAAGAAGGAACTTTGTGGTATTATCGCGCCTTAGTAGATGCTTTTAAGAAAACTTATAAAAATACTAAAATTATACCCTTGGTAGAAGAATTAGAACGAGTAGTAATAGAATTAGAAACTTTAGTAAAGTAGGTGACTGGGGACTGGGGACTGGGGACTGGGGACTGGGGACTGGGGACTGGGGACTGGTGACTGGGTAATCAATTTTATGTTTTCTAATCAACTATTCCCAATTCCCAATTCCCAATTCCCAATTCCCAATTCCCAATTCCCAATTCCCAATTCCCAATTCCCAATTCCCCAAGATAAATGTAAGGGTTTAGCATTGCTAAACCCCTACTGACTCCAGATAAAAATCATCCTTGGGGGTGATTTAATTCGCCATCTAACGGAATAAGCTACTTAATGAACTATCTTCGTGAATCCGCCAAATCGCCTCACCAAGTAAATTAGCAACTGACAGCGTGACTAACTGAGGAAAACGATTACTTTCAGGAATAGGAATAGTGTTAGTAACTATCACTTCCTCAAATAAGCCACTGGATAAGCGTTCAATCGCTGGTGGTGAAAATACGGCATGGGTAGCACAAGCATATACTTGACCAGCGCCTTCTTGACGGAGTAATTTCGCCCCTTCTGTAATTGTTCCGCCTGTATCAATCATGTCATCTACTAAAATCGCCGTTTTGCCTCTGACATCACCGATGACATTCAAAACCTCAGCGACGTTGTGAGCTTGACGGCGTTTATCAATGATTGCCAGAGGTGCATCATTCAATTTTTTGGCAAATGCTCTGGCTCTGGCAACACCGCCCACATCAGGGGAAACAACTACAACATCATGTAGTTGTTTACTCTGTAAATAATCCAGTATCACGGGTGAACCATAAACATGATCAAAGGGTATATCAAAATACCCCTGTATTTGTGCTGCGTGTAAGTCCATTGCGAGAATACGACTAGCACCGGCTTGAGTAATCAGGTTAGCAACCAGTTTAGCTGTGATAGATTCTCGTCCTGCGGTTTTGCGGTCAGCGCGGGCATAACCATAATAGGGAATTACTGCGGTAATTTGCCGTGCAGATGCGCGACGACAAGCATCAATCATGATCAGTAATTCCATTAAATGGTCGTTAACCGGCTGGCACGTTGGCTGGATTAAATAGACATCACAACCGCGGATAGATTCTTGAATTTGAACATACAGTTCTCCATCTGCAAATCTTTTACGAATCATTGGACCCAAGTCCATCCCCAGGTAACGAGCGACTTCTTGGGATAATTGTAAATTGGCAGAACCGGAAAACAGTCTTAGACGGTGATTTTCAGTCAATCCTGTGGTGACTGGGTGCATTGTCAAAGTTGCAGAACTCAGCACAGCAGATCCTCGATGTGCATTCATGGCGATATTATCATCAGAGATTTAGCAGATTTCACGGTCATAGATAGACTAAACAAAACATTTGTAAGTTTTGTTGAAACTTCTATACAAACTTGCAATATTTCTCCATATACTTACATTCACTAATTTTCTAGTTCTTCTGAGAAAAAACCAATGAGGAATATACTGACATCTATTTTGATCAATAGTTTCAGAGTTCCATTTTTGGAAATTGGAATGAACCACCCAAATATTTGATAATTTGCTATGGTAGATCACTTATTATACCGTTTCTTTTATCACTGAGATCAATTTATTTGCACATAAATTCAAAATTGTTTCAAATTTTCAACAGTATTAATCAGTCCCACAGAAAATGATCAATGCCAGTTGACATGACTGGTGACTGGTGACTGGGGACTGGGGACTGGGGACTGGTGACTGGGGACTGGTGACTGGTGACTGGGGACTGGGGACTGGTGACTGGTGACTGGTGACTGGGGACTGGTGACTGGGGACTGGTGACTGGGGACTGGTGACTGGGGACTGGTGACTGGTGACTGGGGACTGGTGACTGGGGACTGGTGACTGGTGACTGGGTAATCAATTTTATTTTTTCTAATCAACTATTCCCAATTCCCAATTCCCAATTCCCACGTTTATGCTTTAGTTAATTTCTAGCTCAGTTGCTATTACACTTACTCTATTGATTATGCAACCACCCATTAAAGTTGGTACTGTTCTACAAAATCGTTATCACATCATTCACATTCTCGGACAAGGGGGTTTTGGTAGAACCTATCTCGCAGAAGACGAAAGACGCTTTAACGAACTTTGTGCAATTAAAGAATTAATGCTCACGGAGACGGGTGTTTATGGTGGAAAAAAGGCACAGGAGTTGTTTGAACGCGAAGCTGCCACTTTATATCAAATCGAGCATCTGCAAATACCCAAGTTTAGAGAGAAGTTTTCCCAAGATCAACGCTTATTTTTGGTGCAAGATTACATTAGCGGGAAGACCTATCACACCCTGTTAAATGAACGTCGCGCTGAAAGTCAAGCTTTTACTGAAGCTGAGGTATTACACTTGCTATGCTCTTTGTTGCCCGTTTTGGAGCATATTCACAACAAGAGAATTATTCACCGGGATATTTCGCCGGATAATTTGATTTTACGGGATATTGATCAAAAACCTGTATTAATTGATTTTGGGGTGGTGAAAGAACTAGCTACACGGTTATCTACCCCGGAAAAAAAGCCGGTGACAACGGTGGGGAAACCCGGCTATTCTCCTAGTGAACAAATGCAGTCTGGTAAAGCTTATCCTAATAGTGATTTGTATGCACTAGCGGTAACGGCTATAGTTTTGTTGACGGGAAAAGAACCAGCAGAGTTATTTAATGAAACCCAACTGACTTGGAACTGGCAGCAATGGGTAGAAGTGAATCACGGATTTGCTGAAGTTTTAAATCGGATGTTAAGTTATGTACCGGGCGATCGCTATCAAAGTGCTAAGGATGTATTATCAGCTTTAGAATCTCTGGAGCAACGGCATATTCCGCAGCCAGAGGTATCATATCTGCCAACTGTTGCTGTTAGTCATCGTCCCGATCCTTTACCACTCACACCCAACACACTTGATCCAGTAATTCCACCGCATCAAAGTAGCTCTATCTTAGATAATCCGTTAGCTATTGGTGCTATTGGCAGTGCCGTAGTAATCTTAGCAGGATTTGGTTCTTGGACAGTGGTTAATTCTCTTCGCAGTCAACAATCACAAACACCACCAGAACAAGCAACCACACCCCAAAGTTTTCCTTCTCCTGTTATTCCCGGTGTGACATCTACACCAACACCAGATTTAACATTAACACCAACACCAACACCGACTAATACTGAATTTGTTTTCTATACAAAACGTTTGAGATTCGGAACATCTAACACAATTAAGGTAGATGATACTATCAAGGCTCAGGAAATAATTAAATACAGTTTTACGGGTGATGTTGGGCAAAAGTTAACTGTATCTGTTGACAAAGAAAGTGGAGTTGTGTTAGCGGTGCTAACCGCTGATGGTCAACCGATTAGTTATGATTCAGAGCGAGTTACTTCTTATCAAGGGCTATTATCAAATAGTGGTGAATACATTATTCAATTAACTTTGTCCACAGAAGTGGCTGAAAGTGATTATAGTTTGAATATCGCTTTAGAAAACCCAGTTGAACCTACACCCACCGAAACCCCAACCCCCCCCGAAACCCCCACCCCTACCGAAACCCCCACCCCTACCGAAACCCCCACCCCTACCGAAACCCCCACCCCCACCGAAACCCCCACCCCCTCACTCACGGAAACACCCGGTACAGACTCACCAGAAAATAATCCCATCCCGGAAACTACTCCCACACCAGAAATTACGCCTAGTAATTAGCGCGATTAACGCTAAATTAAAGATAGTCCAGCTATTTTCCGGCTGGGCTAAATTTTTTCGTTTACAGTAATTATTCGTAAATAAATTGTCAAACACATTACTAATTACGGGAACTGATACGGAGGCTGGTAAAACTTTTTTGACTACCGCCCTAGCAGCCTATTGGCAGAAATATCGCCCTCAAAGCCGCTTGGGGATTATGAAACCCATTCAATCTGGGGAGGGTGACAAGGAGTTATATCAGTCACTTTTTACACTAAGTCAGACTCCAGAAGAACTCACGCCTTTGTATTTTCAAGCACCTCTAGCGCCACCCATTGCCGCTGCTAAGGAAAATCGGACTATAGATTTAGGTTTGGTTTGGCAAACTTTGTTAAAGTTGCAACAGCGAAGTGATTTTTTGTTGGTGGAATCTTTGGGAGGGTTAGGTTCACCAGTTACGGATGAATTGACGGTAGCTGATTTAGCGGGTGAATGGCGTTTACCTACGGTTTTAGTTGTACCTGTGCGATTAGGTGCGATCGCTCAAGTTGTGGCTAATGTAGCATTGGCAAGACAGGCTAAGATAAATTTGCGGGGAATTGTCCTTAATTGTACACAACCACGGTTTGATGAGGAAATAGCTGACTTAACACCACCGGAGTTAATTGAATCATTTACTCACATCCCCGTTTTAGGTTGTTTACCTTTTTTAGAAGATCCAAATAACCTAGAACAACTAGCGGAAGTTGGATCTAATTTAGACTGGGAAAGATTATTGTAGGTGACTGGGGACTGGGGACTGGGGACTGGGGACTGGTGACTGGGGACTGGGGACTGGTGACTGGTGACTGGGGACTGGTGACTGGTGACTGGTGACTGGTGACTGGTGACTGGTGACTGGTGACTGGTGACTGGTGACTGGTGACTGGTGACTGGTGACTGGTGACTGGTGACTGGGGACTGGGGACTGGTGACTGGTG